>CAJWBY010000065.1 GCA_913020705.1 uncultured Colwellia sp. | reverse complement strand
ATAACTCGCCCATCAACTTCAACATGTGCTTGGTTTCGAGCACTGTATTTAAATTCCCCTGCCCTTTGCTCAATGGTTTCCTGAATCTTAAATGGAAATTGCTGAAAGTAAGCAGCTGATTGGTTTTCATAAGCATCAGGATAACCACTGATGCGTTTTCCCGCCACAAGGTATTTACCATCACGCGTCTTTAAGTGCGCAATACCCGCAGTACCATGACAAACAGAGGAAATAATTCCATGATATTTTTCATAAATTTCCATTGATATAGCTTGGATTTTTTTATTGTCTGCCACACCGTACATCGCACTACTCCCACCGATATAATGAACCGCTTTATAATGTTCTGGAATAATCTGTTGTGGCGTTCGAGTATGCTCAAGCGCATACATAAAATCATGATTATATAAATACTGTTTATCGAGCTTATTTGAAGTATTAATGTAAGCAAGAGGTATCGCACCACCTTCGGGGCTGACAAAATCAACGGTATATCCCGCTTGCTTAAAAGCATGATAAGCATTTACGATTTCAGAAAAACTTGCCCCTGCTGCTTTGTCGAGTTCACCATGAAAGTGGGCATTCGACACAATAAATAAAATACGTTTCCCGTGATTTATCGTCTCTTCACTGTTTGCTGTTTTACTGATTATTTGCCAATTACCGTTAAGCTTTTTTAATAAAAAAAGATCTGTATAACGTAGCTTTTTTACAGGAAAAATTATTTCTACTTTAGCGGTTGCAACACTACCTGCAACATCAATATTCATAATTTCTCCGATACGCCCTGTAAACTCTCCGACTTTCCCATTTTCAAACCACGAGATATATTGCTTAACAGGAACACGCCATAAAGGATTGTTTTTCTTTTCTAATAATAAACTTGTCTCTTGATGAAAGGCTTTTTCGATTTGCTTAGGGCGATTGTAAGAAGTGCCTTGAATGTAATTCGTTAATGTTTGACGGATCTTCGACTCATTCGATTGCCCATAGGCAGAGGTGCTCGTAAGAACAAAAGTTAATACGAGTAGTGCGATTGAAATAATAGTGTTGATGAAATTAGTTTTCATTGTTTCTCCAAAAGTTATATTACTTATTTGGAGTTAATCTAATTTCTCAGGTAATAAATTACATCCGCACATTATAAGTTCGAACTACGGAATTATAATTCAGGAGAGCGTATTGGTTTATTTTCCTTTCTAAATAATGCTGGAGTGGCACCAACGAGTTTTTTAAACGCATTATAAAATGTCGACTGTGAATTAAAGCCACATTGCTCAGCAATAAGATCCATGCTCATTTTTTTTTCATTAATAAGTAACAATTTGGCGGCTTCAATTCTGTATTCATTCATAAACAGTGAAAAGGATTTATTACAATTGTCGTTAAGTAACTGTGATAAATATGAGGAGGATATACCGAGGGTTTTAGCTATCTGTGGCATCGTAACATTAGCGTTTTTGTAGAGTTCCTCTTCCTCCATAATGTGTGCTAATTTCGTGATCAAACTATCCGCTTCAGTATCAATGATTTTTTTATTTTCATATTTTATATGCCCCTTTTTTTGACTTTCTCGTGCTTTTATAAAAACCAAGAACGCTAACAAAAAGATAAATGAAAACGACAACGCGCCGACAATATAAGAAGTGTAAGAAGCCGTAAAGTAGGCTAACCAAATAACGGCATTGCCAACAAATACGCTTATCAGCCAAGTATTATCATCCGTCAAACTTAACTGTTTGTAGTTCAGCTTTTTAACCGTAGGAAAAAGCACATAAGCTGACATGACAAGATAGAGTAACCAAATAAAATTGATCACTTTATACAAAGTACCACCCCATAACTCTGGATTGCTTTGATAGGGGTAAGCTATACCAACGCCAGCAATTAAAGTAAGTAATCCTGTAAGATGCAACGGCCATTTAATCAACTGGCTTTCTATCTTTCCAACTTTGCTCACACAATATAAATACAATAAAGGCCCAATTAGAAAGCATGCTGACAAGCCAATTTGCAGTATAGTTTCAGCTATTTCAGCGTTAAAATAATAAAGTACAGACTTTAAAATACGAATACTGACCATCAACAGCATCGCCGCTAAAAATTTATTAGAGAGGCTTTTAGGCTTAGCAGAAAAAAAATATAGAGAAAGCAAAATTCCGTTTAATGCACCAAGTCCACTAAACATTAATAAAATGAGACTGCCAATAGCCATAACTATGTACTGTAGTGAGTTTTAATGTTGTTCGCATAGTAATACTAATCACTATGAATTCCAACGCCTAGTGATAGTGAAATATGCCATCATCATAAAAGAGAATGAATACACCCTCTTCCATTTTGTTAGGTAATGTTTCAAGAAGTAATGATAGGGTATTTAAGCCTGATTTTTAGACAATTCAGCGCTTTACTATTTTAATAAAACACTTCATTGGGTAGGTTATACCAAACGAGTTATTAATTGAATAACCAAAACAACAGAGAAAATTTATGAACGCATTTGTAAAGATATTATCTGCCGCACTATTCACACTTACCGCATCAAGTCAGGCAAGTCAGGCAAGTGACCTTACTTTGAAAACCAACCAAGGCTTTGCTTTAAAGGCGAACTTTTACCAGAGTAATCAAGCAAGTGACCGTGCTGTATTGTTATTACACCAATGTAATTACAATAGAACCATGTATAACGACATTGGGCAGCAATTATCAGACAAGGGGGTTCATGCATTGAGTTTAGACTTTCGTGGTTTTGGTGAAAGTATAAACGATGAATTTAGTGTAAAAAAAATTCAAGCATTACCGAAAAAAGAACGAAGTGCCGCTTGGCAAAAAATGTCTACATATTGGCCTAGCGATGTTCAACTTGCTTATGATCATTTGAAAAGTAAAATGTCAGACAAAGGTATAGTCGGTGTAGTTGGCGCAAGTTGTGGTGGCTCTCAAGCGATTACGCTAGCAGAGAATAATCCTGTAAATCTCATTGGCTTTTTCTCATCAGGCCAGCGTGATGAAAACATCACTCGCTATAAAAATATCCTAGCTGATAAACCTACTCTGATCATAGCCTCAGAAAAAGATACGGGTACTTACGAGAGTGCGAAAAAATTATTTACGGCTGCTACGAATAAGAGTAGTAAATTTATTGCTTATAAAGGGTCAGCACATGGCTACCCTTTGCTTGATAGTGATACACAACTAGCCAGTTATATGGTGGGTTGGTTAGATAGCCACTTAGTGAAATAACTTTTATTATTAAATAGAGACTCACGCTTAGGTGTTTTGCGATATATATTATTTACTTGCAGATCACCTTTTTTGGTTATCGAGCTGTACTTATTTTCGGCTTGGCTCGAAAGCATCGTATCTTGGTAATTTTTCGTCAAGGTCTTCCCAGTTTGCTTTTGAAGTAACAAAGTTATGCGAAATAGGTCTTTCTGAAATATCAGATTCGAGTATTCCTAGACGAATTCGGAGTCTTGTTGGATCTTGGTCATTTGAACTATAAACAGGTGAACCACATTGCGTACAAAAATGGCGATTTCTTCCTGGTTTAAATGCAAATGTTGTTAAACAATCATCACCCGAGACAATTTCAAAATCGACAGTATTGATAAAACCATTAGTGGCGTATGCCGTACCGCTATTTTTTCTGCATAATGAGCAATGGCAATGAATAATATCACTTATTTCACCTGTAATTTTGAGACTTACTGTCCCACACAAGCACTTCCCGAAATACATTTATACGTCTCCATTGTTTCTCATCTATAACTTATAACAAACACCATTAACGATAAAACGCTGTAATCGTTATAAACTTCAGTCATAAATTCTAACGCTTTATCGTGCAGAAATAAATCACAAACCATACACCTGATTTAAGCCATTACGCTTGATTTGATTTAATGTAATATCAACGCCAGCCAATGAATCGGGCGTTGGTATTAATCTGAATATAGGTGGAGTAGACAAATAAAACGATATCAACGACAACGCTAAAAAAAAAGCAAAAAAAAGGCGTTTCTTGCAAACAAGAAACGCTTTATAAAAACATGAAACACTAAGGGAAATAAGCTCTCGTATAGTAGGAGTACAAGTAAGCTAATAAGTTCACATTAATTTTTATTTTTTATTATTAATTCTCCAGCGTAAAATCAAAAATAATTTCATAACCCTCTTTACTGTATTCTCCCGCTCGATAACGCCATTTTGACAACGCTTTTTTAGCCGCAAAATTCAACTCTCTATTTGCAGTAGATTCCACTGTGGTAATGGTAGATACATTACCTTTAGATGAAATCATATAGGCCAGCTTAACCGTTCCTGTTTGCCGATCTCTAATCGCTTCATTTGAATATTTGGGTTGCTCCTGATAAATGGGTACCAAAGATAATACAGGCTGCTTTAATTCAGGATTGGCTGAAACGGTGATCACATCTACAGATAAAGTAAACGGTAATGCATTAGGTAAATCAGTCACTCCATGAACTTGTGTATTCTTAGAATAAACAGGGGCAACATAAGGTTTTTTTGGTACTAATGGCGGTATAACAATAGCGATAACTTCATCAACGGGTGTTACCTCTTCATTATCAAGTTCAACAATACTCAACTTAGTTGGCAATAACGGCTCAGGTGGCATTGGCACTTGTGCTGAAAAATGGCTGATCACCGCAAGAATTCCAAATGACGCAACACTGCCAAAAAATAATATCGCCAGTAATTGCACGATAGTATATAAAGGCTTCTTCTTTTTTTGTAGTAACGACAAATTGATTTCAGGTACTTCTATTTGCTGCTTTCTCTGTTGATAAAGTGAAGCAATTTCTTTATCGCTATCTTCGTGTTTCATGATGTTTTTTCCAAGAAATTTTTAATCTGTGCTCTGGCATAACGTAAACGGCTTTTAATCGTCTCAAAGCTTTCATCAGTTAATTCAGCAATTTGTAACACTGAAAAACCCTCTTGTTGAAAAATAAAAGCTTCACGCTGATGAAAAGGCAATAAGGTAATGGCTTGATTAAAAGTGGCTAACCGATCTTTATTCTCTGATTCTTGCTCTAAAGTATAGTTAACCGTTTGAGATATTACTGACAATTCTAGTGAAGGTTCAGCTTCATCCAATGGTTGAGTTTGCCAACGATTTTGTCTTCTCAACTCATCTATTAAGGTATTTCTAGCGATAGTAAATAACCAACTTTTCACATTATTATGCGCTTGATGTGTTTCTTTAATCTTAATGACTTTTAACCACATTGACTGAATAATATCTTCTGCCATTTCTTTGTCTGATTGACTCAACAAATAATGATAAATCGGCTGATTAAATTGCTCTACCAGCAAAATAAAGTATTTATCTTTGCTGGTAGCAATATATCGCGTTAATAAGATTTCAGGGCTAATATTGGGATTAAACCAGCCCTTAATCATTGAGGGTAACTTCAAAGACACATCCTAACTTTGTTGTTCCATAGAAAAATCTAATTGTACGGTACGTGATTTTTGATATACCGCTTGACCATCAACTGATTTTGCCTGATATTTCCATTTTCTTAAAGCTTGTCTCGCCGCTTTATCAAAAATACGCTTGGGTTGTGAGTCAATTACTGAAATATTAACCACCTTTCCTACTTTATTAATATCAAAGGCTAATTTCACCCACCCTTCTGTTCCTTCCCTTATAGCGTCCATTGGGTATTTTGGGTTAACACGTACTATAGGTCTTGCTTCGTTGTTATTCATACCTTCGTATTGTTTAAACGTGGTACCTTTGCCTGTTAATGAAATGGGCACTGACTGATAAGCTAAAGCGATGGCGTCATTTGCAACAACAGGCGTAACATCACTCTTTGGCATAGGTTCAGGTGCTGGAGGTGGATCAAGTTTTACTTTTTCAATAATTTGTATTTTTGAGTCTTCTGGCACTTGAGCAACTTCAACAACAATTGGCGGTAATGGTGGTGTAATATTTACACTGTCACTACTGATTAAAGACGCCATAAATGCAAACAACCCAAAAGTAATGATCACTGACAAGCTGATATAAGATAATAATTTAGCCATATTTATTCCTTTATTTAATAAACACAAAACGAATACAAGCGATAAGATAATTGCTTGTATCTATAAAACGTTTGTAAAAAAGGAAAGGGGTTAAATTATTTTAGTAAATATTATAATAAATTATTTTTATCATATGATTAAGAATGCCAAGTCAGACAAAAGTTATAACGAAAAGTAACATTCGTTGTTTATCAAACATTGAAATTATGGGATATTAATGCCAAGTAAATAAACATTTATAGCGCTATTTTCACTGAAAAACATCTATAATCGCGACTGTTTTGTAGGCACATATGAAGAAAAATTCCATCCCCCTTTTTATTGGCGTAATTGTTAGTTTTATCGCTATTTGGTTCGTCAATGATTTATTACTTGTAGAAAAGTGCATAGAGAGCAAAGGTAGTTTCAATTACAACAAAGGTGAATGCTTATTAGAAAATGGCGATGTAAAAGTATCAGCGCTAGGAAATTATATAATCGCATTATATTTTTTTATGGGCATGTTAATTTCATTATCTGTCTCATTTTTCATCCGTAAAGTATTTAAGATTGAACAATAAAACACGTAAGCACAATATGAAAAAAAATATAATTATTAGACCTGCAATTGAAAGTGATCGACCTTTCATTTTCAAATTATCGCCACGACTTGCTGAAGTAGCAGGACTAGAATGGCATTCTGATGACGTTATACAAAAAATGCAGGATGACTATATTTCTGACATGCTCATTCAAACGACAGTCCCTCACACAACACTCATCGCAGAAAAAGACTCAGTTCCTCTAGGCTTTATTCATGCTCGTTCACACATAGACAGTATTTCGGGTGAAACATGCGCAACGGTGCCACTATTGGCTGTATGCTCTGAAGCACAAGGACTGGGTATTGGGAAAAAATTAGTTAATTCAGTAGAAATATGGGCTAAAGAGTTAGGTTATCGTTTATTACATTTAGAAGTTTTCGCTCAAAATAAAGGAGCACACAATTTCTATCAAAAACAAGGGTTTGAAGATGAGACTATTCATATGATTAAATCGCTTTAATCATACTCAATATAAATCAGACATTACATAACTAGGAGATCGCTGTGAAAATCTACGCAGATATTCAGTCTGGAAATTGCTATAAAATAAAGCTTCTCACCTCACTTTTATCGATTGAGCATGAGTGGATTCATATGGATATTCTTGCCAAAGAAACACTCACCGAAGATTTTTTGAAAAAGAATAAAAATGGTAAAATTCCTTTACTCGAACTGGATGATGGGCGATTTTTGTCAGAATCTAATGCCATTCTAAATTACCTAGCTTCTAATACCACACTGCTTCCAAATGATCGTTTTATTAATGCAAAAATTCAGCAGTGGCAATTTTTTGAGCAATATAGTCATGAACCTTTTATTGCTGTAGCACGCTATATCGCTAAGTATCTTGGGTTACCCGATGATCGCAGAGCTGATTATGAATCAAAACAAAAAGGTGGCCATAAAGCACTTCAAGTGATGGAAACACAATTACAAGAAACACCTTATCTTGTTGGTAACGAGTTAACGACTGCCGATGTTTCTCTATATGGATATACCCATGTCGCTCATGAAGGTGGTTTTAACCTATTAGAATATCCTGCGATTCAAAAATGGCTTAACCGGATCCAAGCGCATCCAAAATATATGGGCATGGAATAATATACACACGAGAATTGTTACATTATCCTTACAGTTTAAACTTTACATTAACAAAGGCTGCGTTATTATGTGCCCGAATTGTCAATTAACTTAATTTGTAGGGATACAATATGTTACGCATACTTATTTTAAGCTTTTTTATTAGTACATTAACGCTTGCTAACGAAAGCCCTCATAAAGTAGGTCTTGAATATAGCTATTCAGATATTGATAACGCTTCTGCTGAAGAGACATCTGATTTAAATGATCTATTTACATCGCACTATGCTTATTCGTATGAATACAAAATAGCAGAACATATTTCAATTGGTGTTGGCTATTTAAAAGGAGATAGCAGTAAAGCCGATGGAGTAATATTCGATTTATTAACTGACTCTAAAATTGATTATAGTGCAATGATGATTTCCGCCACAGTTAACTTTCCTATTTCTAAACGCAATTCTTTATATTTAAAAGTGAGTGCGCTTCAATATGATTACGATATAATTGACGATAATGAAGTTGTATTTAATCAAGATGGTAGTGATGTGGGTTTCTCTTTTGGTTGGATGTTTGAATTTGATAACGGAATAGGCATGAAAGCCGGTTACGAAGTATTGAACTTGGGAAAACACATTGATATCAGAGGTGTTAATACCGGTGTTAGTTACCGATTCTAATATTCATTAATTTCGTTGATATAATCTAAACAACCTAAATTTTGAAGGAGATAGCATGAAACGTAGACAGTTTTTTAAAGCTTCACTGGCAAGTGGAGCAGCTATTATAGGTTTAGGTGCTGGCACATTTTTAATCATTGATGAATACGATAAAGATAGTCTTACAATAGACGTCGCGTTAAGAAGTATAGATGCCTTATTTCATAAAAATATTGATAATTTAGGTGAATGGGATCCTGCTCAAATATTTACCCATTGCGCACAAAGTGTCGAATATTCTATGTCTCAATTTCCAGAACATAAATCGAACCTTTTTAAGAGCACTATTGGTAAACTAGCATTCTCAGCATTTTCGTCTAAAGGCAAGATGACTCATGCGTTAAATGAGCCTATTCCAGGTGCACCAAAACTGAATAAAAAAGTAGATGCAATAATAGCGCTAAATCGTTTAAAGAAATCCTTGGTTGATTTTAATAACTATCAAGGTACGCTAGCACCGCACTTTGCTTATGGTGCACTAACCAAAGATGAATACGAAGCTGCGCATGTGATGCATCTATATAATCACCTTCAAGAAATAAAACGAACTACCCGCATTAACGTGTAATCATTCACTTAAGCCGACAAAGTAATTCTACGTTAAATAAGCATTCAGCTTATTGATAAACAGGAAATTCCCACTGTTCTATAACGCCATCGCTATTAGTAGCAACAATAGACTTAACGCTCTTCGCTTTTGCCATTGATTTATTCTTGGCTTCATTCATTGCAACACTTAATACTGATGCTCTACCGTATTCAGCGGTTGATTCCCACTGGCCGATCAATGCGCCATCGGCAACTCGCCATAATTGCAAAACGCGTCTGGGAGAACCGGTTAAAAACACACTTTTGTCATCCGAGAATACAGAATCATTAATCTCCAAAAACTTCAAATAAGTATCTAAGTCTGCAATGAGTTTGCCGGTTTTTAAATCCCAAAACTTCCGGTCCTTAACAGCATCAATACTAAAGCCAACTAAACCATCTGCACTTATATCTACATGATTCACTCGGCTAGCATGGCCAAATTCATATACCGCTTCACCGTTTGAAGTATTCCATAACTGGGCTTTTTTATCACTTGAGCCCGTAAAAGCAACTTGGCCATTTTCAGACAAACTCACCGCATTTATATCTAATCGATGTTTTTGATAGGTTGTCACTTTATTTGTTTGGGTATCAATAATACTGGCTTTCCCGCTTCGAAATCCTAAAAGCAATATCTGACCATTCTTCGAAGTAGATAGATCATTAATTATATTATCAGCGACTTGCCACTCGCCGACTACTTGAAGGTTATTAACTGTATATTTTTTTACAGAAACTCGATTGGAAAGAAACAAAAATTGATTGTTTTTACTGATGTGAGCTATTTCGATATGCTTTGCGTGAACAGCTGACAAACACCTCGGCGTATTCGCTGGTTGTTTATTTTGCCAAAGACAAACACTCCCAGTATTAACGACAACATTTAACTTGGCATCATATGACAATGCTGCGGCTTCTATCGGCGATTTACTGTGGTTAACTTTGTTAACTGCTGTTGAGTTATAAACTTCTTGTTGGCTACAGGCTGATACGAATAGAGAAACCATCAGTAAAGTAAAAAATTTCATCATGTATTCATTCTCTTTTTTATAATGAAGACACTATCTCACACCTTTATGGATAAATGTAAATTTATACCCCTGCTAATATTGGTTAACTTTTCATGATCGCTAACGCCAAAAATAAAATAAGGCGCAAGCGACTTCCAAAAGAATCCGGCTAATATTACTTTCTTAATTCTTCCATATCAGCAATGAGTTCATCTAACTTTTTAAACTGGCGACCGTAAATAATGTTCAAATCCCAATGATAAATTGCCTCAGCGTAACGCGCAAACAACAGTGTTGCGATAGCAATAGTTACTATCAAATAATAAGGCAAGCCGAATAGTATGATATCAGTTGGTATCTTTTCAACGAGCAGCGCTATAACCTTTCCTCCTGCTTTACTAACAATCGCTTGAACAGCCATACCAAGAAAAAACAAAGGATAAAATATTTTGTAATAACCAGAATACGTATCAATTGAACTTTGCAGCCAATTATTAAAACTCACTAGGTAATCATAACTACTTTGCCCTTTAGACAAATTAACTGTTTTTTTAAGCTCTTTTTTGGAAATGATAATCAGTGGTGATATTAAGCAGCATATATATAAACCTAAAAACGGTGCTCCAATAAGGCTCATCATCACTAGCATAATCACACAGCCCCAAATGATCGCTTTGATATTGAGATCGAACATCTTTAGTAGTTTATCAACCATGTTTTCTGATTCACGGTTATATAAGTCATTAATTTCGGGAGCGGTTAATTTCGCTTCGTTAACAAAGCCTTCTTTCCACATTGCTTCTATTGATTTTGTCATGTGTTAATCCTCTCGCTTAATAATTTTATTGAGCCTGTCTTTTATCCGCTTTATACGAACTCCAATATTATTCGTATTACTGCCAATAATTTCGGCTATTTCTTCATACGTTTTTTCTTCGAGATAAAGTAAAATTATGGCCCTATCGGTTTCTGATAGATGTTTAATGGCATTGTATAATTCATTAATTTCATCACTGGCAAATGCTTTACTATCATCTATCGCTTCTTCAGGTAAGGTGTCTGAAACAATCTCTTTATCGCCACTTTTTCGTCGCTTCAAATAAGTTAAACACACGTTGAGCGAAATACGATATATCCACGTTGACCATTCACTTTCTTGATTGAAATTGTCTTTGCTTCGCCAAACTTGTAAACAAACCTCTTGATAGTAATCTTCAAAATCTTCCTGGCTATTCGTGTAAGCTCGGCAAATTTTAATAATGATTCCCGCATAAGGTAGTATATATAGCTGATAAAAATCGCTTCCCATGTAACCTCTGGTCTCTGTTGATTGGTTGTACTTAGTTAGTGGCCTGACGTACAGATTTATTACACACTAGATAAAATACTTTTATTTTATCTAGTGTGTACATAGCTGAATAAAATTATTATTAATAAAATCAGTCTGATGCAGTTTAGTCCCATAAATTAATTTATTGAACGAGTATTGCTCAAAGCGCTACTATAAAATAGCCAAACATTGAATTTTTATTAATGTAGAAGGTGTATCTTGAGGAAGTTTACAAAAAGCACTGGGCTATGACATTCGCAGATAATGGAAAATTTATAACGAACTGATCGTTAAGTGGTCATTAAGATATGTTGATTTTCATTTATAATAATAACCAATCATCAATAGGAAAATAATCATCCGCTGCATTAATTAGCGAATTAGCTGTCAATGCAGACACACCATAAACATGCGTTTTGACACCATAACACTCTTTAACTTTTTTGAGTAACAAATCAAAATCACCATCGCCAGATAATAATATTACCGTATCAACATGAGGTGCACTTTCCATAACATCAATCGTGATACCTACATCCCAATCACCTTTTGCCGAACCATCTCGACGTTGGATAAAAGGCTTCAATTTCACATCAAACCCTATATGTTTTAATGCTTTCTGAAATTTATGCTGAGCATCATCACTTCGTTGAATAGCATATGCATTAGCGATCATAATATCGCCTTGTTCATTAATTTGTTGCCAAAACTTACGATAGTTAAACTGCCTTTGAAAGCTATCACGCGTCGTATAATAAATATTTTGTACGTCGACAAAAATAGCGATTTTTTTCAGTTTTGTTGTCATTATGCTACTCGATAAGGAATGAAATATGTCCGTTATGGCTGTCATTACGACAAACCAGATGCAACATGCTACAATAAAGTTAAGATTAAAAACATGACTTTAACCATCATACCTCAATATGCAGTTTCAGAGAAAAAACACGATGCCAGCCATACGTTCATTATTCTATTTCCTATTACGTTTTCCAATAAAACTTCTTGTTCGCAGTAAAATTGTACCTGACAATTATTTAGAGTCAGAAGAAGTGAAACCTGAACAGCCACAGTTTTATGTTATCCGTCATCAATCTGCCAGCGATCTTTTAGCATTACGTAAAGCATGTAAAACCTTAACGCTTCCAGACCCTCTAACGCCTGTTACGATTAACGGAAAAAGTTTTTCACGTTTACTATTTTTGGAAAAACCGACCCCTTTATTCCGCTGGCGAAAAGCAAGTAACACCGAAGCAATAACCCAGGGCTTTGAGTTATTAAAACAACACAGCATAGATGAATCATTAGATGCACAGTTAATTCCTGCTCATGTTATTTGGGGGCGAACGCCAACAAAAGAGCACAATAATGCAAGTATTGGTACCGTGTTAGCGGATCAAGAATCCCCGTCTTGGTTACGTAAATTCTTCATTGTTTTATTCTTAGGGCGAAACTCCATTGTACGTTTTAGTGAAGCGATTTCTTTTCGTTTAATGGCAGATAAGCATGGAACAACACAAGCAAGCGCCCAAAAACTAATGCGTATTGCTCGCTTCCATTTTTACAGACAAACTATTGCAGCAACGGGCCCTAGGCTAATGCATCGCCAACAAATGTTTGCCTCACTAATGAGCAATCCTTCAATAAAACGCTTAATCAGCGACGAAGCAAAAAGTAAATCCATCAGTGAATATGAAGTAAAAAGACAAGCACTCGCCATCATGGATGAAATCGCCGGAGATTATCGTGATTCAATGGTGCGCTTAGGTGCACGTATCTTGAATTGGCTTTGGAATCGTCTATATAGCGGTATCAACATAAACAATGCGAAAGTATTACGTGATCTTGCTCAAGAAGGTCATGAAATTATTTATGTACCTTGTCATCGCAGCCATATGGACTACCTACTACTTACTTATGTTATTTTCCAAGAAGGTTTAGTTACACCTAGAATAGCTGCAGGTATTAATTTAAGTTTTTGGCCTGCAGGGGCGATATTTCGTAAAGCGGGTGCTTTTTTCATCCGCCGTAGCTTCAAAGGAAACCGGTTATATTCCACCATTTTTAGAGAATATTTAGGCTTGTTATTCGAACGAGGTTATTCGGTAAAGTATTATTCTGAAGGTGGAAGAAGTAGAACAGGTCGTTTATTACCACCTAAAACCGGCATGTTAGCCATGACAATACAAAGCTTACTTCGAGGCATTGACCGTCCATTAACGCTAGTACCCGTTTATTTAGGTTACGAACACGTCATGGAAGTCGGCACTTATCACAAAGAGTTAAGTGGTAGTAAAAAGAAGAACGAATCTATATTTGGCGTAATTAAAGCGATTAGAAATTTACGAAACTACGGCAAAGGTTACGTAAATTTTGGTGAGCCCATTAATATTAATCAATTCTTGAATAAGCAGGTTCCTGATTGGAAAAAAGATATTGACCCCATTGATCCGCAAAAGCCAACGTGGTTAACCCCAAGCGTTAATGTATTAGCTGACCAAGTGATGACACATATCAATCAAAGTGCAGCCATTAACGGCACCGCTTTAGTTGCGTTAATTCTTCATGCTTGTAAAAATAAAGCGCTCGCTAAAACTGAATTAATCAACCAACTTGATTTCTTTTTGAATATTCAGCGCAATGCGCCTTACAGTAAACAACTCACCATCCCATGTGAAGATGGTCAGCAACTTCTTGATGATGTTATTTCTTTAAATAAAGTTACCGTTAACCGCGACAGTTATGGTGATATTATTTCATTGTCTGAAAAGGCAACATTAGAAATGCGCTATTACCGCAATAACATTTTACATAGTTATATTTTACCTGCTCTTATTTGTCGTTTATTAGACCGCCATAACAAAATTAATCTAGAGACCTTATTAGAACAAATTCAGCGCATAATGAGCTTAGTAAAAACTGATTTATTTCTCTGGCAAAACGAAAATGAAGTAAACCAACAAACTGAACAAGTCATCGAACATTTAATGAACGAAGGCCTTATTACACAAAGTAAAGCGGGGTTTTTCAGTGTCGTCAGCGATGGCCCGCTTAATAGCAATATTCGATTACTCGGCGAATGTGTCAATGAAACCGTTCAACGTTTTACCATTATATGTTCATTGATCAATCGTTTTTCTCCCATCAATAAAAATGACCTTGAAGACAAAGTCGTCGCTATTGCCCAGCGTTTATCTGTATTGAATGGTATTAATGCCCCTGAGTTTGTTGATAAAAAAGCCCAAGGAACGTTAATCAATTCAATGATTGAACAGAGTTATATAAATAAAGATGAAGAAGGTAAGCTCGTTGATAGTAGTACATTAGGGTTACTGAAGTCGTCTGTAACTCAGTTGGTAGATATTGAAGTTTTACAAAGTATTATTCGATAAAAAATTATTCTCTGCAGTTTAATTATTTAAAGGATTAGGCTGACTATGTTGTCATCTTGAATAAGCTTCAAGATAACAATATACACACAACTCATTTTTCTTAAGGCTTTCTATAGGTATTCCACAGCAATACCAATAAAAACGATCAAACCAACGAAGTGATTATTCAAAAAAGCTTCGAAGCACTTTTCACGTTCTCTATTTACAATTAAAATTTGTTGATAACAAAAGAACCCTGCTGCTACAACAAGACTTAACTGATAAGGCCAGCCAAAAGCAAGTATCTCACCCACACTTATCAATAACCCTAAAGTGGCCAACTGCAAGAATAGGATAATGCGTTTATCATTATGGCCAAATAAGATGGCGGTTGATTTAACGCCTATTTTCAAATCATCATTTCGGTCTACCATGGCGTACATTGTATCGTAAGCCACCGTCCATAAAAGATTAGCGCTAAAAAGTAGCCATGCAACGGGCGGTATTTCACCCATACCTTCAGCAAAGGCCATGATCATCCCCCAACTAAAAGCAGCACCAAGCACCACCTGAGGTAATTGCGTGTAGCGCTTCATAAACGGGTAACTTGCTGCCAATAAAACAGCGACAACGGAAAGCTGAATGGTGAACCAACTCAAGGTTAAAACCAAACCAAGGGCAATACCAAGAAGTAAGCCAAAGAGTGAAAGCGCATCGTTAGGCGTTAATAGTCCTGTAACTAATGGCCTATTCTCAGTACGTTTTACTTGCCCATCGACTTTGCGGTCAGCCCAATCATTAATAACGCAACCTGCACTTCGCATGACAAAAACGCCTAAAGTGAATACAACCAACCAATGGAGAATTGGAAAGCCATCACCCGCAATCCATAATGCCCAATAAGTTGGCCATAACAATAAATAGGTGCCGATAGGTTTGTCGGCTCGCGTAATTTGTACAATACCCTGCCATTTATCTGCAACAGTGCTTGTCATAATTATTCCTGTGAATTTTGTAAATGAGATAATTGATAAGCGAAAGCGTTTGGCAAAAAAACTTCAGCAACCATCAAAGGTTTATCATGTAGCATAAAAGTTGAACGTCGACCCCATAGCTCAGTTTGAGCGGGTAATTCAAGTTGACGCGCTAATTTATACACTGCACTACTTGATGAGAAAGCAGATATTTCGATAGATTTTCGGTATAAGTCTTTGTTGCTAAATAACACTTGGCCTAATGACTGATTGCCAAGGTGTGCCAATTGTTGTTCTTCACCTGTTAAGCTTTTTAAAGGTAATAAACTACGTGCAAAGACTTGTGGCACATCATCGCAATACAATAGCACTTCACGCACTAAGACTTGTTCTGAAGGGAGAATATCGCTTGTTGACTCTTTTATTGAGCATAACTGAATTTCTTGACCGAGTACTTCAACCCTAAAGTGTTCACAACGCTGGCTTAATCGAGTCGTTAATGAACTTGGATCAAGTAACCAACTCAATAAATTGTCATTGAGAGATATGCCTACAGGAGACTGCCATAAGGTATCAATCGTAATGGGAAATAAAGGATGTGGTTGGTTCATAACAACTAATTAATAACTATTTTTATTAAACAATAACCTGCACATCATATCAGTATTATTTTGTTTATGCCGCTGGTAATTTAGGAGGCTAAAAGGTTCAATAAGTGTTTTATCACTAAGGGTCTATAATTGATTTACGTGTAAAAAAAAATATAGCGGATAAATTTGCTAATAAAAATTAAAGATTCATTGTAATATAGTCGATAGCCTTTTCAATTCTCCCGTTAAATAGAGCAGTAAAATGAAAAAAAACATATTAATATTAGTCACATTATTGTCATTCGCTTTGTCTTTATCTTCAGTGAAAGCTGCAGATTATGCTTACTTCGGTTTTGAACCTTCAATTATTACCAACTATGTTGCGGTAAAAAAGAAGCTAGGATACGTTCGTATAACCGTAGAATTGATGATTGAAGACTCTTCAAATTATGAAACAGTTGAGCATCACGCACCATTGTTACGCGATGCGATTATTACTATTATTGGTCAACAGCCTGAAGCGAAAGTAAGATCTATCAATGGCCGCCAAGAAATTCAGCGCTTATGTGAAATAAAAGTTAAAAATCTTTTAACCAAAGAAACAGGACAACCGTTAATTAAAAAATTACTCTTTACCCAGTGGTTAGACAATTAACAAGCAAACCAATATAACCTGTAGGTCGAGGTAATATTCGACCTACAAATCTTAATAGATAAACTAACGTCGTTTCATCAACAAAATATTTACTGCCGCTAACAAACAACCACTCACTAAACCTAACAAATGCGCCGTGTTTGCCATATTAACGGGTAATACATCAACATATCCGAGCACAAGCCAGAATAATAAAAAGCCAATAATCGGTTTCGAGATCATTAAACCTTTTTCTGGTGCCAGCCAACCGTACCACCAAACATAACCCACTAAACCATAAACAACACCCGACAAACCGCCAAAGTTAGGCCCTGTTACTATAAATTGACCAAGGTTAGAAAAAAGCGCGGTGACCAAAAATAAATTAATTAACGCGCCTTTACCAAGAATACGTTCAACACTTCCGCCTAATTGCCACCACCACATCGTATTAAAAACAATATGTAACCATGAGTAGTGAAAAAATGCGGGACCTAAGATACGCATTGGTGAATCAATAAAACTTTCCCAGCTTAAATTAGAATAAAATTTAAAAGTAGTTGATGAAATCCCGAATAAACTAGCAATAAAAACTAACCAGCATAATGCAAATACCGTTAATGTTACCCAACCGGCATGAGCAAAAAATTGTTGTTTAAAACTCACGATTAAAGAAGGAGAGTTGTCATTAACATCAGCAATTTCACCACTATTCCACGCAGCTTGCTGATATTTTTCTTGGTAGGGATCAGCAATAAATTCAGCAAAAATATCTTTCGCGTGATCAAGTTTACTCGTTTGGCAGAGAATAATGTATTCACCGCCTTCTTGCTCTACTTTCGCATGAATATTTACACTGGTTAAATAATTGGCAAAAAGTAAAGCAATGTTATGTTGAGATACGCTAACTAACGGGATTAAATCATCAATTGAATTAAATTCCGACATTATATCCAGCCGTTTAGTGTTCTATATCAGCAGGAAAACGCAACTGCCAATCAGTAAAACCACCATCAAGTGAATAAACATCTGAGAAGTCTTGGCTAATCAGAAACTGTGCAGCTTGTTGACTAGAAATACCATGATAACAACACACAACTACAGGAACATCTAAGTCAGCTTCTCGAATGAAATCAGAAAAGTTTTCATTACTTAAATGAATAGCACCAGGAATATGGTTAGCTTGGAAAGAAGCGGCATCGCGAATATCAACAACCACGTATTTTTTTTCACTTAACCCTTCATGCAATGTGTCTAATTGCATATGTTTAAAATTTTCTTGTTTAGTCATATTTTATTTTCCTAAAAATTTACGCCATTAATGTAGCATAATTTTCCTTACAGCAAATAAAGATATTCTTTACGATTTATCATTTAAAGCGAGATAGCTACTGGTAAGATAGGTAAATACGAACAATGCATCACATACAGGAAAAATAATGGCTTTGGAAAGATCGAATAAACCCATTTTACGTTCAAATAATTACTCAACGTTAATACTTGGCAATACCTATTCATTTGAGGAAAATAGCACTCAAATGTTTACTGAAAATATGCCCTTGTGGCTAACAAGTAACGATTGGACGGCGATGGCAGAAATAAGTATTGTCAGTCAATCAGTTGATAAAAAAGGTATTAAAGGAACATTCCGCGTTGATTATATTTACCAAGGCATTGAGCAGCAAACGCTAACCAACACTTTCATTCGCATGTATGCAGGGATTAGTGATGACAATATATATTTGTTATCTTCGCAAGCTGAATATCAACAGTCGCTCAATCAGGGCTCGTTAACGCGTGATTCATTAAGTGATGAAGGTTTTATTCATGCTACGCCAAGAAGTCAGTTAACTCGACTTGCTAATAAGTATTATAAAGACAAAGTTCAGCCACTTATTTTGGTTGTTGATAAGACACTCATATTACCAGAAGTAAAGTGGGAACCTGCTACGGGTGGTTTATATCCTCATATATACGGTCCATTGAATATGAATGCAGTAACAACAATTGAAGAAATATCACTTAATGAAGATGGAATTTTTTGTCTTTAGTTGTTGAAATTCATCGCTTCTTACTGTTGACGTTCAGGGGTGCACTAATGCCTTGAAAGACAGGATGTCTGAGAAAGGCCAACCTGAACATTCGTCACTCTTTACCATCTATGGCACCGTGACATTGCCTGCATGGATGTAGGTACTTATGATTTGTCTGGAACAAAAATCATGACCGTTCATCCTGAACATAAAAAGCCAAAACATTTACATGTTTTGGCTTTATTTTTTTATCAAACGCTAAATAATTTAACGCTGGTAAAAATGTAACTTACAATACTTTCGCGATAGATTGCGCCAAGTAATCAACATTACTATTAGCAATACCTGCGATACTCATACGGCTTGAACCTACCATATAAATGCTGTATTCATCTTGTAATTGTTGAACTTGCTCTGGCGTAATACCCAAAAATGAGAACATACCCATTTGGCGAGTAATAAAACTAAAGTCACGAGTAACGCCGTTCTCTACAAGTTTATCAACAAGTAATTGACGATTACCGTTAATACGGTCACGCATTTCTTTCAATTCTGCATGCCACTGTGTACGTAATTCATCAGAGCTTAAAATCGTTTCAACTAAAGCCGCGCCATGTGCAGGAGGCATAGAATAGATAACACGAATAACATAAAGTAATACTGACTGAGCAACATCTACGGCTGAAGATGATTCACCAATAATAGTACAAGCACCAATTCGCTCACGGTATAAACCAAAGTTTTTCGAACATGAACTACACACAATCATTTCTTTTGCGTGTTCAGCCATTAAACGTAAACCGTAAGCATCTTCGTCTAACCCTATGCCGAAGCCTTGGTATGCCATATCAACAACAGGTAAAAAACCAACGTCTTTAGCCACTTCAACAATTTGTTGCCATTGTTCGTTATTTAAATCCATACCACTTGGATTATGACAACACGCGTGTAATAACACGGCATCATCACTGCTAACTTCTTTTAATGCCGCTAACATGCCATCGAAATCAAGTGTTTTGTTTTCGTAATCATAGTAAGGGTAAGTTTTAACGGTTAAACCAGCAGCTTCAAATAAACCGGTATGGTTTGCCCAAGTTGGGTTACTTACCCAAATGGTCGCGCCCGCTTTACACGATTTAATAAATTCAGCAGCAACACGTAATGCCCCCGTTCCACCTGGAGTAGAAACGGTACGCGCTCTATTTTCTAAAAGTACTTTATGATGACCGAAAATTAATTTGCTCATTTCGTCATTAAAAACAGGAGAACCTGTAGGACCAATATAAACTTTGGTATCTTCGTGATCGTTACGATATTTTTCAGCAGCTTTCACACAATCTAAAATTGCGGTGTGACCTGCTTCATTTTTATATACACCAACACCCAAATCAATTTTATGCGGGTTTGAATCTTCACGATATTTAGCCAATAAGCCTAAAATAGGATCGGCAGGCAAAGCCTTTAAGCTACCAAACATGTCTACGGTTACCTTATTCAATGACGGGATATTCTTAATTCAGCGATTTCGCTAAACAAGAGATATAAATCCCTGTGTTTAAAGCGCAAGCATAGCCCCAATGACGTTAAAATCAAAGCGTTTACCCTAAAAAAATGCAGGAAGTAATAGCACAAAAGGAACTAAGGAATAACAAGGTGAATTTTGTTGTTTACCCTGAAAAGTTTCGCAACGAATACTATACAGGGTTCGTTGCGAAAAAGTTGACTATAAAATCTTAGAAATTATTAGTAATTGCAGCGATAAAGCCTATAACGCCACCAAAAACACCACCCCAAACCACTAACCAACCTAAGTGTTTTCGGATCATAGCTTGGATGATTTCCTTTACGAGTTGCGGTGTTAATTCATTTAATCTTTGATCAATAATTTCACTGACTTTTTCTCGCATGTCAGCCTTCACACTACCTTGTTCAAGTTCATCTTTAAGAATATGAGCAAACTCTTCGCTTTGTGAAATATTACCCACTGTAACTTTCATTTTTTCAATGAAGGGCTCACGTAAAGGTTGTAATGCTTCACTACCCCCAACCATAGCCAACATTCCACCAAACGATGATTTCTCAATAACGTCAACTAAATCATCAAAAGCGGGGTTTAAATCTATTTTTTCAATCACTGGCACTAAATCTAAAGAGGCTACGCCACCTGAACTGCCTGATAAAAATCGGTCAATATTTTCTTCGGTAAAAAACTGTTCCATCATCAATTCTTTAATGGCGATTTTGAAATCTTCAAAACGTGCTGGAATGACACCAGAACCGTATAAAAACGGTACTTTTTCGAAAAGCATGTGCACTGCAATCCAATTGGTAAAAGCGCCGGACAAGGCAAATAAACCAACCGTAAAGAGTAAAGGTTGCTCAAAAAAGTAACCTGCTAAAGTGGCAAGCAAGGCGATGAAATTGGTGATAAAGCTTTTATTCACTAAGTACCTCAAAATTCGGCGTAAGTATCTATCTGGCTATGTTAACAATTGCATGGTTTTGCGCCAAGCATTTTGCAGTAGATCAGGTATAGTAAGCGATAAATAGATAATAAAAATAAAGGATATATAATGAAACTCAAAATAATAATAGCCCTTGGATCATTATGGTTGAGCTTTACGACCTTAGCTCACGATGCGCATAAGTCTGATGAATGGCGTACCTTAGATACCAATAAAACCGTATTACTAACCCTACCACAAGGTAAAGTGGTTATTGAACTTGCGCCGCAGTTTTCTCCAAAGCATGTTGAACAATTTATCAAACTCACTAAATCAGGTCACTATGATGGTAATAAATTTTATCGAGTGATAGATGGCTTTGTTGCTCAGGGTGGTCCAGAAGATGGAAATAGTGCAGATAAATCTGTACCCATATTAAAAATTGAAGGTGAGTTTGCTACCAACGAAAACTGGCACTTTACTAAAATTCAAGACAATGATTTATTCGCCGAACAAACAGGTTTTAAAGACGGCTTTCCTATAGGGCACAATCCCAGTGAAAAAAGTGCTTGGCTAACCCATTGTCCTGGTGTTATTGCAATGGCTCGCGGTAATGAGCCTGATTCAGGCACAAGCCACTTTTATATAGTAAATGGTCAAGCACCACGTTACTTAGATCGCATAATGACCGTATTTGGCCGTGTCGTTTATGGTATGAATAACGTACAAGCGATTACAAGAACGTCTGTTATTGAAGGTGAAACACCTGTTGAGAAAAAAGATTATACGTCAATGATCAGCATGCAAATGATGAGTGACGTGCCTAAAGAACAGCAAATTTTGCT
>CAJWBY010000064.1 GCA_913020705.1 uncultured Colwellia sp. | reverse complement strand
GGCGCTGCAATTGGTGGCGGATTAGCATTAGGTGTGATTGGAGTGGGCACACATTTAGCACTTCATGATCGCCTTGACGTTCAGCGCGAAGGCAACCCTAAAGATACGTTGCTTAATCTCTGGATCCGCGTCAATGAAGACAATACCGTTACGGTTCTTTCACCTCATACCGAGATGGGTCAAGGTGCGGGCACAGGTTTAACCCAAATAGTTGCAGACGAGCTTGATCTTAACTGGGATCAAATCAAACTTGAACTCGCTCCCCCCACTACCGAATTTTCAAACGGCGGTATTTTTGAGGGTTTTGTTGGTGAAATGGTAGGTAAAGCGCCGCCATGGGCTGAGCACATTGCCAGAAATGCATTCAACCGTCTAGCCGATTTGCTCAATATGCAAATGACAGGCGGTAGCGGTTCCATTCGCTTTACAGGTTGGCAAGTTATGCGTGAAGCCGCTGCGGCTGCGCGTAAGATGCTGATTAACGCAGCCATTGATAAACACGGAGCTAGTGCTAATACCACAACTGATGCAGGATTTGTTATCGATGGTGATAAGCGTTGGAGTTACGGTGAACTGGTTGAGCACGCTGCAACCCTAGAGGTTCCTGAAAACTACACACATCGTGCAGAGAGCGATCGAAAATTTATTGGTAAGGCTATGCCTCGCCATGATTTACCAGAAAAAGTATTTAATGAAACTCAATACGGCATTGACCGCCATGTTGAAGGAATGCGCTACGCAGCCATAGCTCACAGTGGCGTTTTTGGTGCTGATGTTGCTAGTATCGATAATTTAGATGAAATTATTGCTATGCGTGGAGTCATTGCCGCTGAAAATATGGGAGCATCTGTTGCTGTCATTGCAGATAACCCATGGCGCGCTGAAAAAGCAGCTAAATCTTTAAAGCTGTCTGCAGTTTCTCATGAAAACAGTAAGATGAATTCAGCCAGTATTGAGGCTTTTCAACGTAAAAGCCTACAAGGTGATCTGACCGATGCGCATACGGTTGGCGATGTTACGTCCATAAAGAGCGATTCAAGTGAAACGGTCGAAGCAGAATTTTGGGTACCTTATTTAGCACACGCCACCATGGAGCCAATGAATGCCAGTGCATGGATGGAGGATAACAAACTCCACGTCGCCGCTGGCGTACAGAATCCTTTATACGCACGAGTTCATGCGGCAAAAATTGCTGACATGGACGTTGATGACGTCGTTTTCCATGCTCATTCAATGGGTGGCGGTTTCGGACGTCGTGTTGGTTTTAGCATAAGCGGTGACAATCCTATTATGTGGATTGACGAAGTTGTCACATTAGTGAAGAAATACAAATTCCCAATAAAGCTAACTTGGTCACGAGAAGCAGATACTAGACAAGATGTTTATAGACCAGCAGTACTTGCTAATTTCTCTGCACAGCTAGATATTAATGGTAAGCCAAACTATTGGAAATCTGCAAGTTATGGCAGTGAAGGTGGCGCTCCAGCATCGATGACGCCGTACAACGTAGATAATGTTCAAGTACAGTTTGCTAATCATCCTTCCCCAGTTCCTACTGGATTCTGGCGAAGCGTAGAAAACACTCAACACGCATTTTTTAACGAAAGCTTCATTGATATGCTCGCTGAAAAAGCGCAGATAGATCCGATTGAATATCGACTATCTCTACTAAGCAAAAATGATGATCACGCTAAATGTCTGCACGAAGTAGCTCAACTCAGTAACTGGAAACATGGCGTTAGCACTGACGGGAAAGCTATGGGTGTTGCAGTACAGAAAAGCTTTGGCACCATGGTAGCAACTGTCGCTGAAGTTTCACTACAAAATGATAAAGTGCGCGTTCACCGAGTTTGGATTGTTACCGACAGTGGTGTGGTCGTAAACCCCGACTCCGCAAAAGCGCAAGTTGAAGGTGGTATGTTGTTTGGATTAACAGCTGCATTATACGGGCGATGTGATATTGAAAATGGTGGTGTTAAACAAAGTAATTTCCATGACTACCCCATCATCAAGATGAACGAAGCCCCTATTGTTCAAATAAAGCTTTTACAAAGTGATAATGAACCCGGTGGATTTGGTGAAGTAGGTGTACCAACCATCGCCCCTGCAGTTGCGAATGCACTAGCATTATTTGGTAAGCGACCCACTCGTCTTCCGATCAACGCGTAAAGCATACTTTATATATGTGTTAGAGAACAGGTGTCATAACTGCACCTGTTCGCTTTTTAAATTAACCTCTATCAATTAAAAAAATCGAAATTAACGAAAGATTTTTACTTATTTATGAAATGAGTCATCAGGTATTCCTTTAAAACAATTTAAAACATAAGGAAAGCCATCCGTAATAAAATAACCGTAAACACCATCTAACGTCATACCATTGCATTCATCAAGATCACCGTAGTCCTCTATATATTGGTAATCATCTCGATAAGTGCCATCATAATTACCACCTGGGCTATCTGTGCCTGAAGGACGGCTACCAGAGATCACTTGAAAACTAGAAACTGCTTTTCTAATCGTACCATTATCATCAAAATAAGGACCAAAAATAGGATAGCCATCTGCTGCAAAACCCACTAAAGGTGAGACTGCACTATCATCATCAAGATATAAAGCATTAGGTTTGCCATGGTAATGATAACTACCATTACCTTGAGAATGGGCGTTATGAGAATCAACAAGAAAACCATTAGCAGCGAACATGGGATCATATCGCCACGCTTGATTAATATCATTACACCCTATTTTACCATCACCGACTCCAAAACAAGCTGCAGCGAGCAAATCAACTTTAACGCCATTTAGCAAAATTGCATTATCGGTAACTAAACTTAATGCTGTTGTAGATGCTTCATCAGATGGTGCTGCAATGATTTGAAAGCTGTTATTTTGAGCACTCACATTGTTTGGAAAAGCCCGTGTTCCGTCATTAAAATCGTGGTTAGGAATATTATTTGTTTGAAAAACACAGTAATCACCTGATAAGCTAATGGTTAATTCACCATTGAAAACAGTGCTATTATTTACATCGAGTACTGACGACTGATAACTTTCAAGGTAGTCACCACAATTAGCACTGCGAGAAGTTAAAATGGCATTAGTTAAATCTAAAGGTGATTTAGCCTCTTCATTACGAATTATTTGTGCTTGTGCTTTAAGTTCAGCAATAACCGCCGTATTACCAATGTCATCAATAAGGTTGACAGTCTCACTAATGTAGTTATTACTGTCAGAATTAGTACCGTCATCTAATAAATATAAAGCTTGAGAGCCGTCTTCATATTCGATAAGTTTATGGGTATTATTTCTCACTGCCCACCCTGATACATCACTACTTTCAAATTCACTATAATTATAGTCACGTAAGCCAGTTCCTGATTGCGAAAGCAAATCTACAAAACTATAACTGTCATTAAGTTGAGTTACTGAATTTCCAATAAAATGACTAATCGTGGCATAAAAATCAGTGGTGTTTACCAGTGCACTTTCTCGTACATTTTGACGAGTAACGCCTTTACCTGAAACCACCATAGGTACGCGAATTCCCCCTTCAAACAAAGACCCTTTGCTGTGTGTTCTATTATAGACACTCGCATCAATCACGGCCGCGGGAGTACCATTATCACCAACATAAATAATTAACGTATTATCACGTTCATCTTCTGGTAAAGAGGCCAGTAAACGCCCTATTTCGGAATCCATGGCTTCAATTGCGGCTAAATAATATTCACGTTTATTAGTGTCTATATCATCACCTGTAAGGTGATCACGGCTATGCAGCTCATCTGGTGGCAAATGAAATGGGGAATGTGGCGCAACATAAGCCAGCCACATGAACCAAGGTGTATCTTGTTCGTTTTGCTCATTTAACCAATCAATAGCTAGATCTGTTATTTTAGTTGTATGATATTCGGTATTTCCTGTACTGATTCCATTCTCAGTTAATTCCCAATCGTAATAATCTGATAATGTTCCTGTAATCGTGCCAGCATAATAATCAGCCCCGCTTTCAATGGGATGAGACAAGTCTGGGTTACCACCATCTAAATGCCACTTTCCAACAACTGCCGTTTTATAATCATCATTATCACTGAACGATTTTACATACCGTTGCAAAGTCATGGTTTCACTGTCCATTGCAGCAGGAACATAACTAATACCACTATTAATGCCATGTTGTCCGGTAATTAAGGTACCACGCGTTGTGGTACAAGCAGGCGTTGCCCAAGCATTATCAAATGTAAGACCTTGCTCAGCGAGTAAGTTAATGGTTGGTGTATTAGGTATGTGACTCGAAAAATCATATTGTGCTGAGGCATCAACACCTTGGTCATCTGCAATTATCAGTAAAATATTAGGTTGATTATTGGAAGCAATGCTAGAAATAATATCCGTCATTGCACTATCTACAGTTTCAGAAAATCCGTCATTATCTGTAAAACTCACCGTAACAAATATGCTATATCCAATGTCTTGTATCGTAATAATATAATCGGGTGAGTTTTGATTTGTGATAACACTGTTAATGCTATTTTGACTTCGTTGCCATTGGTAATTCAATGTGCCTAAACCATTAGCATCTGATAAATTCTGGCTTAATGATAAGGTATCACCAACATTTAATTCACCAATTATAGTTACCTCACCATCCACCAAACTATTAACAATAGGAGTAACTTGCGCATCAGATTCTTCATTGTCAGTAGAGTCAGAACTAGAACCACCACACGCTGAGAGTAAAATAAAACTGATCACCACAAATGAAGTTTTAAACACATTAATTCCTAAAATTTCTGATGAATATAATTTTACTATAACAAATAATATGTCAACTAATGTCGGTAGAATGTAAGGTTAGGTAAATTAAAGAATCTTTTTAAAATTAACTGACGCTGAACGGCCTCCGATAATGTTTTTATTTTGATATTGCCATGCCATTTTTTTAACAATTTTATCAACTAAGCGCAAACCTAAACCATATCCATAATCGGCACCACTGTAATCTAAAGTTCCCTCACTTTTATTCACATTCTCAACAATGACAAAACCTTCCAAGCATTCAATGTTAACTTCACCTTCAGCGGTATATTGGAAAGCATTACGAATTAAATTATTGAGGACTAAACGGCAAGGTGTTTCAAAAACTTTTATATGACTAGGGGCTAGTTTTAGTAATACTTCGACTTTTTTGCTTTGTAATAAATATTGATTATCTTCAACAAGGTTACTGATCATCAAATTTAAATCGACTTCGACTAAAGCTAATGTCTGCTGAATATCTTTCTCTGTTGATTGCTCTTGGCTAAGCCACAATAATGTTTCAGTCGTGTGTTGCATATTGAGCGCTGCTCTACTGATACGCGCTAAGGATTGTTGACCTTTATCTTGTTTATTTTCAGCCGCTAAGATACGCGTTAATAACTCGCTGTTACTTTTGACTACCGCAATGGGAGTTCGTAGTTCGTGACTAGCATGACGTAAAAAATCTTGTTCTTTATCTAAGATACTGCCTAGCCGAAGTAAAGCTTTCTTTTGTTGATGGGCAATTGAAGTTAGTTCATAAAACTCAAAATCTGGCGTTACTTGGTCAACATTTTCAAGTGTCAAACTTTCAACCCAATCACCCACTTGATAAAACGGTTTCAAGGTTTTATTTAATAATAACTGAACAGAAAAGTGCATGATTAATAAAAAAACTAACGCAATGGGCCATGTTAATTGAAACATTTTAGTAATGCCCATTTGGCTCAGTGCATCATATTCTTTGATATTAATTTTTCTAACTAAATAAAAAACGTTACCATCAAATAAGGGTTCTGCAACAATGAAAATAGCTTGTTCTGGTAATAAAATGAAAGTTTCATCATTAAATAATCGAATGCTATCCATCGTCACTTTTTTAATATTTTTAAGTTTTGGAAATTCTTCTTTTATGATATTAGGGAGGTCCTTCCAACCTAAATAACCTTTAAAATGCAGTGTATTAGGCAGTGGATGTTTTAAATTACTTCTATATTGAAGTGCAAAGTCATTACTCTCTAGATGAATGTCCTGAAAATTAGCTTCATCAAGCCCGTGAATAAAGTAAAAATTAATCACTAAGGTGTAACTCAGCACAATGACCAGAGCAATGATGCTTTGTACTTTTAATACATACCGACGTAGTGTTTGCGGTTGCTTTATATTGCTCTTTTTATTGTTTACTTGACTCAAATCAACCACTCTCCCCCTCACTCATTTATCCATTTATTCATTCATTCACGAAAAACAAAACCTTGCCCAGCTACCGTTTGAATAAGCTTGTTTTGGCTTTTACGATCAATTACTTGTCGTAATTTAAACAAATGAACTTTTAAACTATCACTGTCTGGTAACTCATCACCCCAAACAGCATTTAACAATTGATCTTTTGAGACAACCTCTGGAGATTTTCGCATTAATACTTCAAGAATTTTCCAGCCAGTAGGCGATAATTGTAAAATACTCCCATCACGCTTTACTGTTTTCGCACTAAAATCGACATCAACACCATGCAGAGACAGTATATTCGTTAAGCCACTACGTCTATTCGCTAAAACGTGTATACGCGCAATAAGTTCTAACATCTCAAATGGCTTAACCATGTAGTCATCAGAACCTACAGCAAAACCAGCGAGTTTATCATCTAAGGTTTCACGAGCAGTTAACATTAATACTGGTATATTAATGCCTTGCTCTCTCATGGTTTTACACACAGTTAAGCCATCCATACGCGGTAAATTAACATCAAGTATCACTACATCATAATGTTGCTGATTAATGAATTTTAACCCTGCGATTCCATTTGCAGCATGGTCACAAGAGATCTTTTCTAATTCAAGGTAATCAACAATAGTGGCCGCTAAATCAAGATCATCTTCTACAAGTAATACTTGGTAGTTCATCGACTTATCTTAAAAAAACTAGCATATAAAACAGGAACAACGGCTAATGTTAATACGGTTCCTACGCCTAAACCAAAAGCCAATACCGTTGCCATACCATAGAACATTGACATAGGATCAATTAACAAAGGTAACAAGCCCATAATCGTGGTAACTGTAGTCATAGCAATAGGACGTAAACGTGTTAAACACGAATTCACGATGGCTTGATAATCGCTTTCAGCCGTTGTTCGTTCTATTTCGATACGGTCAATTAATACAATCGCATTATTAATGATTATGCCTGCTAAACTGTAAATACCTAACGACACCATAAAGCCAAAAGGTGCGCTCATAACTAATAATCCGATAATTGTACCAATAAGGGATAAAGGGATAGTGAGTACAATAATTAACGCTCTTCTGAACGAATTAAACTGCATAACCAGCAGAATTAAAACCAAACCAATAACCATAGGCATACTTGCACCAAGCGCTTGTTGAGCTTCTTTAGACTGAACAATAACGCCATCATACTCAATCAGGTGATTTACCGGTAAATCTGACTTCAAGGCTTCGATGTCCTCATCAATAATCACTTTTAAATCTTCGGCTGTCATCTCAGTATTACTGGCTTCAATAGTGATAGTGGTGAACATGTTTTCGCGTTGAATTTTTGAATATTGATTAACCGGTATAAAATCAGCCACTTGAAATAAGGGCACTGATTTACCTGATTGACTTGAGAATATCGAAACAGTTCGCAGTCGATCTAAATTAGAGCGTTCTTCCTCATCAGCACGAAATACTACAGGAACAATATCATCTCCATCTCGATACTCAGTTACATTAGCACCACTATAATAACCTTGTAATGCAGTTGCGACATCAGAAGACGTAACGCCAGCACGACGAGCACGATGTTGATCAATTTTAACCTGCATTTTAACAATGCGATTTTCCCAATCGGTGCGAACATTTTTGGTATAAGGAACCGCTTGTAATACAGCCATAATCTCTTTAGCTTTTTCATATAAAATGTCTTTATCCGGACCTTTAACTTGAATACTAATAGAGCTTGAATCTGAAGGACCAGCAAACATACGCTTTACACGGCCCGAAACATTAGGGAAAGTTTCAATAATACCGTTATGTAATTTATTCACAAAAGGATTGAGTGCTGTGCCTTCTTTAACATTAATAACCACAAAACCTTTGTTATCTGTTGGATCTTCAGGATTTAGTGTCAAGACAAAACGTGGCCCGTTAAAACCAGAATAACCAGAGTAATTAGTTATCTCAGGAAAGTGTTCTCTATTATCTAACCATTTGAATACATCATGCATTTGACGATCAGTTTCTCTCGCCGACGTACCGTTTGGTAAATCAATATACATCACGACTTGTGTACGATCAGAATCAGGAAAGAACTGTTTCTTAAGTAACCCAAAACCACTCAGTGATATTACTAAAGTGATCACCATCATTATCATAAAAATGGCTTTATGGCTTAAAATCCAATGTAAAAATGTTTCATAAATTTTATAGAATTTATCAGATTTATCTTTAGGTTTACTTTGTGAATCAACATTTTCATTATCCACATTATTTTCAGCTTTAATAAAAAAATAACAAAGTGTAGGGGTAACACATAAAGCTAAGACCCAGCTGGTCATTAGGGTGATTAAAATAACAAGAGATACAGAACGCGTAAATTCACCTGCAACATGCTCAGCGAGCATTAACGGTAAGAAAAATAAAATGGTCGTTACGGATGAACTCAGTAATGGCATCGCAAGTTCTTTACCACCTTGGCACATCGCATCAAAGCGATCTATTCCCTGCTCTATTCTCCGCTTAAAATCTTCAGCAATTACGATACCATTATCAACCAATAAACCCAGTGCAATAATAAGCGTCGCAAGACTCATTTTCTCTAACGTCATGCCAGTAAACTTCATAATAGCCAAAGTCGTCAACATTACAAAAGGTACAATCGAACCAACAATTAAACCTGTACGTAAACCTAAGAAATAAATAACAACCAGTAATACAATGACTAAAGTTTGTATTACATTGATAGATACCCCTTCAATCGCTTTCTTAACTTGGTCTGCTTGATAAGTCGCAATATTGATCTTGTAACCAATAGGCAAGCTATTTTCAATGTTAGTAACCATCGTTTTAACTCTTGGCGCATATTCCAACAAGTTATATTGCTCAAGCATTGAAACAGCAAACATAATGGCAGGTTTACCATTGAAGTATGCCGGTTTGTCTGGCGGATCTATGTATCCTCGGCGCAGATTGACAATATCTTTTAGCGCAATAGTATCGTCTGTTCCCGTAATGGTGATATGCGTATTACCAATTTCATCGAGAGAAGAAAAGTTACCGGTTGGCTCCACGACGATTGAACGTAAACCTGTGTCAATTTCTCCGCCTGGGCTAATAATATTTTGATTCTGTAATTCATTGATGATACTTCTTGGAGAAATACCTAATTGAGCAAGTTTAGCCGTTTTAACTTCAAGGTATATTCGCTCAGCTTGAACACCGAGAATATCAACCTTCTTGGTTCCAGCTACACTGTATAAATTGTCGCGAATATGTTTAGAAATATCATACATTTCGCCTAAGTTAAAGCCATCAGCCGTTAATGCTAAAGTCACAACGGAAACATCGCCAAATGAATCATTAACGAAAGGTGCTCGCGTACCCTCAGGTAAATTCACTTGAGCTTGTTTAACTTTATTACGTAAATCTTGCCAAATATTATCAAGATTAAAATAACGGTCATAAATCTCAACGTGAATAACAGATTGCCCTGTCATAGAGGTAGAAGTTAATTTTTCAACTTCAGGTATTTTTCTTATTTCTTTTTCAATAGCGCGAGTAATTAATTGTTCAACACGCTCTGGTGCCATCCCAGGATAAGACGTTGTAACAATAGCTTGGCGAATGGTAATTGTTGGGTTTTCTTGTGCAGGTAAAGTCAGGTAAGCAAAAACACCATTGATCAACAATAATGCGAGCACCATTAAAATGGACTTTCTGTAAGTAAAAGCAATTTTAGTTAAATTCATAATAAGTCTCTAAATTTTAGCAATACGATGACGACATTAATTAAAACGCTTTACAAGTTTATCAAGTAACTTAACCGATTGGCCGTCACGTAGAAACGAGACTCCTGCAATAGCAATAATTTCACCAGGCTCTAAACCAACAGAAACTAAGACTTCATTATTCAAAATACTTTCAGTTTGCACTAAACGTTTTTCTAATATTTGCTTTTCAACATCATAAACAAATACATACGCTTTTTGTCCTTCTCCTGAAGCTAAAGCTGATATGGGTAAACGAAATGCTTTACCCGTGAAACCTGTTCGCCCGACACCTTGAAAAGTAAAGTCAACTTCCGCCGTCATACCTGCACGTAAATTATTGAGTTCAGAATTAATTAAAATAGTAACAGGAAAGGCATTAGCTGTTGCTGCACGTGAACTAATTTCAGAGATAGTCCCTTTACTATTTAGCCCAGGAAAAGCAGGATAATGAATATCAATTTCGCTGCCTTTAGATAAATTTCTGATCAGAGTTTCAGGCACCATAACTTGAACTTCTAAACCGTCATCACCTTCAATTTGAAAAATGGCTTGTCCGGGAGAAACTTGCATTGATGGCTCACTAAGACGTTTAGTTATTTTTCCTTTATAAGGCGCTTTTAATATTGAATCGCTTAAGTCTTTTTTAGCAATATCAAGTTGAGTTTTTGTGATATTTACCGCGCTGGTTGCTGATTCAAAAGCCGCTTTCGCATTATCAAAACCAGACTTAGACACTAACCCTTTTGAAGATAGTTCTGCATAGCGTTTATATTCATTTTCAGCTTCAGACAATGCCGCATAGCTTTTTTGTAAATTTGCTTCTGCTGATTGGCGGCTTAAGTTAAAGTTGCGTTGATCTAAACGTGCAAGTGCATCTCCTCGTTTAACTTCATCACCAAGCTTTACTTTTATCCATTCAATCTTACCACCCACTTCAAAACTTAAATTAGCTTCTTCAACAGGGTAAATAGTGCCTGATAAACGTCTAACTTGGTCAAAAGAAGATTGTTTAACTTCTTGCCATGCAATAGGACGAACAACCTCTTGAAAAGGTTCTTCTTCTTTCGTACAACCTGAAAGTAATGTGACAGCAGAAAAGGCTAATAAAAATAAACGCATACAAGAGCTCCATGAGATTTTCAAATAATAACTAAATTATAGCGACTTTACAGTTAACGATTGGTTAATTACGAAGACTGTTAAATAATTATTTGTCTAACGTCAAATAAAGAGAGTATAGCGAAAAAAACACTCATTATTTCTATATATTCTCATTTAAATAAAGAGACTACATCACTAAGAAATGCCCATAATAAAGTCTTTCACCCACTAAAGATTCTAACTCGGCGCTACTGGGAAAGTTCGACCAATTTTTATTATTTTCTTCAACGACTTCTTCATTTAACCAAACAAGCTGCCAACAAATTTCTTCATCGTTATCTGTTTTTCGTAAAATACGCTGTGATATGAGTACTTCTCTTTCATTGTTCATTTCTTTAAACAATGACTCACTTAATTCAATCACTCTTTTTTGATTTTCTTTGATTACGGAAAATACGGCAAACTCGCTGCAATGTGGCATTTAAATTCAACTTTATGTTTTAAGTAGTATTAATGATGATTATAATCTTGATTAATATTTTAAATCTATACCCGTTCCACTTAAAATAAGGTGAAATAGGAATATAGCGACTTACATAAGCAAAATAACTATGGATCTATTTTTACTCAAAAAAATAATCAGCGCCTTTATAATGCCGTTAAGTGTCATTATAGTTCTACTCGTATTGGCTATTATCTTTTACCACTATAAAAAACGGTTCAGCTATGCGTGTTTAATCGTAGCGACTTTATTATTAACACTAGGGTCATTTCGACCATTTGCAAATTTAGTGATGGCGCCTATTGAAAATCAGTATTTAGCTTTTACACGTTCAAATGAACCTGTTGATTATATTATTATTCTAGGTTGCAGGCACACAACCGAACCTCAGTTACCAGCCACGAGTGAATTAGGTATTTGTTCATTACAACGGCTCGTTGAAGCCATTCGTATTTTTAGAATGCATCCTGAAGCACATTTAATTACCTCCGGTTTTGCAGGGCATGACGAAACAAGTAACGCTGAAAAAGTGAAAGAAGCTGCTATGTTGCTCGGTATACCTGAAAGAAAAATAATTGTTGAAAGCTTTCCACAAGACACAGAAGAAGAAGCCGAGTTAATAGCACCAAGAGTTACTGGTAAAAATGTTGTATTAATTACAAATTCTGACCACATGCCAAGAGCAATGAAATACTTTGAACTTCAAGGTGTAAATCCTATTGCCGCTCCGGCAGGAAAGTGGATAAAAGGGAATGATAATGAAAAGAATTGGCCGTATTATATTCCCAAAGTAAGGAATTTAGAGCAAACGGCTCATGCTTGGTACGAAAGCCTTGGCCGGTTTGTTCAATGGTTAAAGAATTAGTGCTTGTATCTGTTAAATTCTTAATTATTCATTTTTTTTACCAATGGTAAGTACTATCATCCTAAATTTTCAAGGATTACACCACTTACCATTGGATGAACCTAGAGCTCCGCCAATAGTTACTAAGCAGGATTATCAATATCAATAAAAAGACTAGGTATCGATAATTCATCTTCAAGGTGTTTGGCTAAAGCTTTTGCCCCGTAACGCTCTGTGGCATGGTGGCCCGCGGCATAAAAGTGAATATCCATTTCCCTAGCAACATGCGTTGTTTGTTCTGAAACTTCACCACTAATAAAAGCGTCTATTCCCTGCTCTGCTGCAAGTTCAATATAGTTTTGTCCGCCACCACTACACCAAGCAACAGTTTTTATTTTTTTATTTGATGGTGGTGATACGTGTAAACAATCTCTTGATAATTGCTGACTAATACGTGTTTGTAATTCGTCACCAGAAATGTGATGTGAGAATTCACCACGTACTGCAACGCTTAATGGATTGCCCACTTCTAAAGGCTGAACATTATTTATTTCAAATAACTGGGCAAGTTGCGCGTTATTGCCCAATTCTGGGTGTATGTCTAAAGGTAAATGATATGCAAATAAGCTGATATCATTCTCAATGAGTGCTTTTATACGTTTATGTTTCATACCACGAATAACATAAGATTCATTCTTCCAAAAGAAACCATGGTGTACCACTAAAGCATCAGCTTTTTCATGAATGGCTTGTTCAATGAGTGCTTGTGTCGCTGTCACACCGGTTACTATTTTATGAATTTCGTCACTACCCTGAATTTGTAAACCATTAGGACAAAAATCCTTAATTTGTTCCGGTTTTAACAAGGCATTTAGGTGTATCTCTAAATCATTACGATGGATCATTTCTGCGTTCTCTTTATTTAGGGATTTAAATATTATTTTGTTTTATGTGATGAATTCATACTGGGTACTTCTACCGGTTTGAATTTCGATCTTATTTGCCACTTAGGTTTAATCGGCGTTAATGGGTGAACGCGCTTTTTCGCAACTAAAATATAAATCGAACCCAGGCTAGGTAAAAATTCACTAGCTGCTTTTTGCCAATATTTTGCAATTTTACCTTGGTTTAGTTTTCCTGATAAAGAAGAATGTAATACCTTTTTATCTTCTAAAATTTCGTATCCCATTAAATGTAACCAATCTTTTACTCGCATCGCAGAGAAAAAACGTTCATCCCACGGGGTGTTATTTTTCCGATAAGGAATAAACTTATTTAAACCCGCCAAACTAAAAGGATTAAATCCTGTGATCACTAGATAACCATTAGGGATCAATACGCGGTTTGCTTCTCGAACAACGTGGTGTGGGTCAAGTGAAAACTCTAAAGCATGGCTTAACAAACAGACATCAATGCTATGTTCTAAAAAAGGTAAATCGTCCACATCAGCAATAATATCCCCCGCTCGTTTTCTTTCAACCAAATTCATTTGATGTTTTATAGGACAACTAGAACTGTCGATATAACCACTGAGAGCACCAATTTTTAATAAATGATAGCCAAAAAACTTTGGCAACCAAGGCGCTAACACATGATTAATTTCATCAACGATAACCTCACCGTTTGGTAAAGCTTGCCAAGACTCAGGATAATGAGGTTGGCGATAACCCAATGCAGGTTTCATAATTTTTACATACGCCTTTTTAGCTCATTTACGGTTATACTACTAACTCTATCTTTATTGAGGACGATTTAACGTGCAAAGTCAAACACTAAAGCCAATTTTGATCACCGCTATTCCAGCTTTTACTGACAATTATTTTTGGGCTATAACATCACCCAGCGTAAATTTAGCTGATGGAGAAACACTAAAACCTGTTGCATTGGTTGATCCAGGAGATGCTAAACCCTGTATTAAATTTTTAGAAGAAAATAATTTACAGCTTTGTGCCATTTTAATCACCCATCATCATGCTGATCATACGGGTGGCGTCGCTGAATTAAAAAATTACTGTCAAAATAAAAATTGGCCAATAACGGTTTATGCACCTGAAAATGAAAAGATAGCACATACTGATGTTCGCGTTAAAGACAAACAAACTATCGAAATTACAGCACTCGAGCTGTCTTTTGAAATTATTGACCTCGCTGGACATACGCTAGACCATATTGGTTATTACTCAAACGATGTGGTTTTCTGTGGCGATACATTATTCTCTGGTGGATGCGGACGAATATTTGAAGGAACACCAAAACAAATGTTAACCGCTTTAACACGTTTAACTGATTTACCAGACAGAACGCATGTTTATTGCGCTCATGAATACACCTTAGCTAATTTAACCTTCGCCCTCGCCGTAGAGCCTAAAAATGCTGAACTTGTTCACTACTATAATCAAGTATTAGAGCGCAGAGAAAAGAATATATCAACTATTCCTACTTCGATTTTACTCGAGAAAAAAATCAACCCATTCCTCCGTTGTGAACAACAAGAAATCATCGATAGTGCAGCTAATTTTAGTGGAATAAAGGCGGTAAACACCTTAGAAACCTTTACTACGATTAGACAATGGAAAAATGAATTTTAAGCTTGCCCTTGGTTACGTTCATTCAAGCCGCGCTTGAATAAAAGGGCCAAATAAGTGAAACTAACCTTAAGTAAAATAATATAGTATATACATGAACTATTTCTCAAAAACATCAAATAAATCACGTTCTAAAAAGCATTGTTTTTCAAAAGCTTTACCGCTTTCACTCTCTGTTTCTGCCGCTATTATTTTAATGGGTTGTCAAATAACCTCATTACAGCATGGTGCAGACGACAAATTAACAAACGCCCAAAACCCAAATATAGCCACTACTGCTGAAATTAATCAAGCAATATTAACCGATGAAACTATTGATATTATTCATCCTGTTGCTGATGTTGACTTCACATTAACTGACCCGAAAATAGTTGATGACATTTATGTTTCAGATGATATTTGGCAGCGTATTCGCACTAAGTTCACTTTTGAAATTCCTGAAGACAGGCGCGTAGCTGTTCAGCGTAATTGGTTTGTAAAACATCCAGAGTATCTAGACCGTGTAGCGCAACGTGCTGAACCTTTTATATTTTATATAGTAGAAGAACTCGAAAAAAATGATATCCCTTTAGAAATAGCGCTTTTACCTATTGTTGAAAGTGCCTTTGACCCTTTTGCATACTCTCATGGTCGTGCTTCAGGTATGTGGCAATTTGTTCCTGCAACAGGCAAACGTTTTGGTATGAAACAGAACTGGTGGTACGACGGACGCCGAGATGTAATAGCTTCAACACAAGGTGCTATTAAATACTTAAAATATTTGAATAAATTTTTTGATGGCGACTGGTTATTAGCACTGGCTGCTTATAATTCCGGTGAAGGTCGTGTGAAACGTGCGATGAAAAAGAATGCACGTAAAAATTTACCGACAGATTTTTGGTCTTTAGATTTACCTAAAGAGACCAGAGCTTACGTACCAAAACTTCTTGCTCTAGCCGACGTAATAAAACGTGCTGACGATTTCAATATAAAACTTTATGAAATTGAGAATAAGAGTCAGATCACCAATATTAATATCGAGTCACAGCTTGATTTGGCAAAAGCTGCTACATTGGCTGACTTATCATTAGCTGAATTACAGCGTTTAAACCCAGGTTTTAATCGTTGGGCAACAGATCCTGATGGCCCACATAATTTATTAATACCCAACCACAAAGTTGCTGACTTTAAGAGTAAACTTGAACAGCTTCCTCAAAAAGAACGCTTGGCATGGCAACGTTATAAAATTAAAAATGGTGATAATTTAGGTGTAATAGCTAATAAATTTAATACTGATATCAAGTTAATAAAGCAGATTAACAATATCAAAGGTACGCAGATCCGTGCCGGTAAACATTTATTAATTCCTGTAGCGACTCAATCACTAGAGAGTTATGTTTTTTCACAAGAGCAACGTTTAGTAAAAACCCAAAATAGTAAACGTAGTGGGGATAAAACATCTCATATTGTGGTATCAGGCGATACCTTATGGGATATTGGACAGCTATATAAAGTGAGTAGTCGAAGCATCGCAAAATGGAACGGTATGGCGCCTCGCGATGTTTTAAAGCTCGGACAAAAATTAGTTATATGGAAAAAAGCAGCAGTAACACAAAATAACTTAACGTCTACTAAAACATACCAACCTGCAGAACAGGCTATTATGCGTAATATTACGTATAAGGTGAGACGTGGTGACTCCTTTGCTCGTATTGCTGACAAATTTAATGTTTCAATTAGCGACATAGAACGCTGGAATAGTTTAAACCGCAAAAAATATTTACAACCTGGTCAAATGATAAAACTGTCAGTTGATGTAACTAACAGCATTTAATATTTCCTATTAAAAAAGGGCTTATTTCATTATTTGAAATAAGCCCTTTTATTTTCTGTACTTTTTATTTTGCAAAAAATTTATATTTCGGTAAGTGCAAAACTTAACATCTGCTTAATTTGCTCAACAACCTTCTTAGATGTTTCGGGTTCAAAAGCCTTTATTCGCGGAGTATGAATATGCCCTACAGGTAAATTGACATTAAGTTTATTGCGCAATACGATGCTCCGGTAAGATATTTCATTTGATAAATAACCTCCTCCTGAACCTTGCACAGATGTTTCTGTTGCTAATTCCGCTAAGTTATTAGCGGTTCGATTACCAGTTAATGTTGTTATGTTTTTATTGTCATTAATTTTGTAATGACCGACCGCTTTTTGCATAGCTGCAACGGGTAAACTAAACTCAACAAACTCAGGACTTGTTAGTGGCTTACCATTAAGTTGCGGAACTAAAGGTGTTTTTTGATCGGCACCTGTATATATATTAGCGTTATCAGGCGCTTTAGCGCTGCGTCGTAACCCTGGAAATCTTTCTAAATCAAAATTTTCGCGCCCCATACTTATTGTAACTATCATATCTACTTGGTCGTAATATGGCGATAATAAAGCTTCTATCATGCCTTGATCAAAGTCAGCAAAACGTACCGGTACAATCAACGTTTCAATTTCTGCGCTTTTCCCTTCGAAGTTAATAACTAAATCATCAAGGGCTAAAGCAGCCACTCCTGATGGATTACTTTGATCAATATTTCTATCTAGAAAAAATGGATCAAAACCTGTGACCAAAATTTTCTTATTCGTGCCTTTATCGAATTTTATGTCTTGCTGACCCCGCGTTAAAAGCTCGAGTTTCCATAATATATCTTGTTGTTGTGTCGGTAACAGCGACGCATACACAGGAGAAAGCTTCACCAACTTAGACATTTCTAAACGCGACCAATAGAGTACTCGATCATCAAAATCGCCACTGTTGTTAAATTGCTCTACACCATTTTGCCAACGTTTTGTACCGTAGCGAAGTACATGTTGGGTTAAAGCCGTTAAACTTTTAGCTTGGTTAATTTGATGAGCAAAGTTTTCAAGCTCTGCCGCAAACGGCGTAAAAATAAGAGGCATAGTTTGTTTAGCTTTATCAATGCGGTTTTCTTCAACAGATAAATCACTAACAGCAAATAAAGGCTGACTCGGCAATAATAAAAAGAGAGCGGTCATTAGCATGGGTTTCAGGTTCATATATTTCCTTCAATATTGTTTTCACCAAAGAGTACACTAAGCTGACGACTCCTTATAACCTTTTATCTACTATTGATAATAAAATAGACTTGATATTATTTTCATAACTGGCAAAGTGTGCTCAAGGTATGAAAAATCTTTCATCCCTTCTACAATTTGTTAATAATTTAAAGGAGTAGCGCTTCAATGTGTTCGATCTTTGGTATATTAGATATAAAAACAGGTGCAGACGCACTTCGTCCGAAAGCTTTAGAATATTCTCGTTTATTACGTCATCGCGGTCCAGACTGGTCAGGTATCTACAGTAGCGAACATGCTATTCTAGTGCATGAACGTTTGTCTATTGTTGATACTGAGCACGGTGCTCAACCACTATATAACCAAGACAAGAAAAACATACTTGCCGTGAATGGTGAGATTTATAATCATAAAGCTCTCGCAGCTAACCTAAATGTAGATTACCAATTTAAAACAGGTTCAGATTGCGAAGTTATTTTACCGTTGTATGAAGAGTTTGGTGTGGATTTTGTTGATAAACTTCAAGGCATGTTTGCTTTTTGTTTATACAACGAAACAGATAACTCTTATCTCATTGCACGTGATCATATGGGCATTATCCCGCTTTACACTGGTTATGATGAAGAAGGTAACTTTTATGTTGCTTCTGAAATGAAAGCATTGATGCCTATTTGTAAAACAGTTAGTGAATTTCCTCCAGGGCATATTTTTGATAGTCGAGTTGGCGAGTTACAACAATACTATAAACGTAACTGGCAAAAATATTCAGCAATAAAAGATAATACCACCAGTAAAACTAAAATTCGTGAAGCTTTAGAAGAGTCAGTTAAAAGCCATTTGATGACAGATGTACCTTACGGTGTTTTATTGTCAGGTGGATTAGACTCATCTTTAATTTCAGCGATCACACAAAAATTTGCTGCGCGACGTATTGAAGATAACGATTTGGCTGAAGCTTGGTGGCCAAAGGTTCATTCATTTGCCTGTGGTCTTGAAGGCTCTCCAGATTTAATTGCGGCTAAAACAGTAGCAGAAAGTATTGGTACGATTCACCACAGTGTTATTTTTACTGAACAAGAAGGTATAGATGCCCTTCAAGAAGTTATTTACCACTTAGAAACTTACGATGTAACCACTATTCGTGCATCTACCCCTATGTACTTAATGGCGCGTAAAATTAAAGCTATGGGCATTAAGATGGTACTATCCGGAGAAGGAGCTGATGAAATTTTTGGTGGATACTTATATTTTCATAAAGCACCTAATGCACAAGAGTTTCACGAAGAACTCAACCGTAAATTAGACAGATTACATAAGTTTGATTGCTTGCGTGCGAACAAATCAATGTCAGCTTGGGGTATTGAAGCCCGTGTACCATTTTTAGATAAAAACTTTATGGATGTTGCCATGCGCATCAATCCTGAAGATAAAATGTGTGGTAACGGAAAAATGGAGAAAGCCATTTTACGTGAGTCTTTTGAAGGTTATTTACCGAAAGAGATTTTATGGCGTCAAAAAGAGCAGTTCTCTGATGGTGTTGGTTATTCATGGATTGATGGCTTAAAAGCGCATGTTGAATCTCAAGTAACCGATCAACAACTTGAAAGTGCTAGCTTTAGATTTCCAGTGAATACGCCAGACAGTAAAGAAGCTTATTTTTACCGTTCTATTTTTGAAGATAAATTTCCAGTATCTTCAGCAGCAGACTGTGTTATTGGAGGTAAATCTGTAGCCTGTAGTACACAAGAAGCATTAGCATGGGATGAAAGTTTTCAGAACAATGCTGACCCTTCTGGGCGAGCAGTATTGAGCGTTCACAACGAAAGTTACTAACTTAAATTTAGAATAATACTGACGTTAAAAAATAAAAACCGATAAGGAGTACTTATCGGTTTTTTTATGTTCGTAATAAACGTTAAGTCATGGTGCCATAGGTGTACATTAATAACAAAATCTCAAATCCGTCTATCAAATTAAAATAATCAGATTAAATTGAATACATGAAAAAATAATTGTGTAGAATAACAAATAGATGAAAATGATAAAAATAGTGTAAACAGGAAAATATTTTGACCAAGCAAATTGATCACAACATGCCAAGTATTACACCTGATAAAGATCAGGTTGAAGCATTTAAAAATACCCGAACATATTCTTCAATACCGCCAAGTTCTTCAGACACCTATTCAACTAATTCTAGAGCGCAAGTTAAGCAAGAACAAAAAACAGCTTCATCGTCAATGCTATCTAAGTTTTCTACTTTATTGATCTATGTATTAATTAGTTGTGCTGCCTATTGGGTTTATCAACAAAATATTAAAACGAATGCAATCATAGCGTCAGCTGAGCAACGTATTGCTAGTTTAGAACACCAACTTTCGGCTACCGGTGAAGAGATGGGTGAGTCTGCAATAGAGATGAAAGTTCGTATAGAAACACTGGGTAAAACAAGTGATAAATTATGGGAAGAAATGGATAAACTTTGGGCTTCAGCCTGGAGAAAAAATCAATCTCAAATAAAAGCCTTACGAAAAAGTAATACATCCCTCACTGACTTATCTAATACTCAGCGTAAAGAAGTTACGTCTACTTTAGCGTCAATTAAAGAAATGAATGACAAACAAGTATCAACAGAGTATTCAATTGATGCTTTGAAAGAGCAATTAAAATCATCAGAAAATCTGATTGATCAAATCAAGAAATTATCGTTAGAATTATCAGCCATTGAATCAAATTCTCAAGGTCGAGATAAACAACAAATATCACTTGCGAGTCGCGTGACAAAACTTAGTTCTCAAAATAAGCAATTATCATCCCAAATAAATAACTTAGAAACTAAACTCGCTCAAGCAATAAAAAACATTCCAGCTAAAACAGCTCCTCCTCCGTCTGTTGGACCATAAAAAGTTAGCAGATATTAAAGCACAGTAGGTTATTCTGTTGTTGATAACCTACTTTGTTAAATTTTGTCCGGTAACAAACTTAAACTGATTTTCCAGCTCACTCACCCCCAAACCACTACGCTTTTTAACTTTTATTTGTACGGGGATACGTTCTTTTAACGTATCGACATGACTGATAACGCCAATCATCTTGCCACTCGCGTTTAAGCTATCTAAAGCATCAAGTGCAATTTCAAGAGTATCATTATCAAGCGTGCCAAAACCTTCATCAAGAAAAAGTGAATCAATACTGGTTTTAGCACTCACCAAGTCAGACAAGGCTAACGCCAACGCTAAACTTACGAGGAAGCTTTCACCTCCCGAAAGTGTTTTGGTGTCCCGCACGCTATCTGCTTGCCACGTATCAAGCACTTCTAGCGTCAAAGCCTCTGACTGCTGGCACTTTAGTTGATAACGAGCATGTAAACGCTCAAGCTGTTGATTTGCTAAGTACACTAAATGCGCCAGAGTTAAACCTTGAGCAAACTTTCTAAATTTAGCGCCATCTGCAGAACCAATCAAACCATTTAGATGTGCTAAATCATCGACCCCTATTTGAAGTTCAGCTACCTGCTCTAGCAGGCCTTTTTGCTGTTCACGTTGAGTTTGGTCATGCTTCAAGGTTTGACTTAGCTGGCCTTGTTTTATCTGCTCTTGCTTTAATTGTTCTTTTAACGCTGATAATTTTTCTTGTATGATAAGTGGTGTAAAGTCTGTAATACCAGATTTTTCTATCACTACTTGCTCAACCAATAATTGATCTTGTTGTTTCTGATATTGTCCAAGTAATGTTTGTATACGCTGATTTTCAATAGTTATTTCATCAAGGAACTTCTGAATCTCCTGCTGTTTTTCAATAGGCAGTAAAGCATTAACAAAGTCAATTTCAGTTGAAAAATCACTATCTGACAAGGCTTCTTGCCAAGCTAAGGTAAGTGCATCGACCTCTTCATTAATCTTTAACAATTGTTGTTCTGCACTCGTTAATAGTCCTTGGTTATGCTGTTGAGTTTCCATACTTTGTTGGAAAGCACTTTGCATTTTACCAAGTTGGTCATCTATTGTTTTACGGTTTTCAACAATGCTCGTTCTAACGTGGTTAATATTTTTTTCTTCAAAAAGGCTAAACCGTTCCTGCTGAATTATCTGAAGATCGGTAATGATTTGCTGCTGCGCCTTACTAACATTCTCATGTTCTTCATTCAGCTGTTGGTCATGTATTTGAGCAACAGCTAATTTTTGCTTTATTTCGGTTAACAGCTGTAAACATTGCTCTTGTTCCTGAAGCGCAAATTGGTATTGCTTTAC
>CAJWBY010000063.1 GCA_913020705.1 uncultured Colwellia sp. | reverse complement strand
GAAGTGTATCCCGTTGAAGATCTTATTTGGGACAATACCAATAAATCTCTAGATTACCGTGAAGACATTTTAAACCTTCATCGTTTAGATGAAGATGCTTTAGTCGCTTTAGTTGAGCGTTTAGAAGATAGCCAACAAGATAATTACATTGATATCAAAACCTTAATTGGTATTGAGTTTGATGAAAATACCGTTTGGGGTCAATTAACTATTCTAGAGTTAAAGATCCTGAGTTACCTCGCGTTGGGGGCTTTAGAAGATGCTATTGAGTTAGTTGGAGAGTTTTTACAATATAACGACAATACGGTTGAGCGTGGTTTATTTTATCAAGCAATTCATGCAGTGCTAGAAGTTACGCTTGACGAAGAAATGGAACTTGAAGACTATATGGGGAACTTCAACAGAATGTTTGGTGACGACAACATGAAACAAGTTGTTGGTTCGGTATTTGGCGAAGTCAGGTTTTATGGTTTAACCCCAACAAGCATGAAGCTCGAAGGTTTAGATAAACATTTAAGGTTGATCGAAAGCTATAAAAAATTGCATCAAGCACGTAAGGTTGCTGCTGAAAAATAGATAATCTAGCTAATGAAAAAAGCCAATGTTTACTTGAATATTGGCTTTTTTTGTTTAAGTCTCACAGGTTAATTATGATTTTATAATTAACGTTTTAATAATTTTTACTTTTCAACTCACCTAAGTATTTCGTTTGAAAATAAAGATACGTGTTTTTTTTGAGGTGACAGTTTAATAACTTCTCTGTGATCACTCTGTTTTTTTGTAACGGTTACTTCCATTATTTTCTCCGATTGAGATACTCCAAAAAGATCTACTTCGAATTGAAGTTCACTAATTTGAGAACCTAAGGTATAACGTCCCATAACAATTAACTGTGATGATGGCGTTTGAAGAGAATGGTGGGAAGTTACTGGTGCTAACATCATTCCTTGTAGAGCGATTTTTCCACCTTTATCACTCAGTGTTATTTTTTCATGTACTGTGCTGGCGATACTCGGACGGTGGCGTGAAAACTCTTCGTCAGATAGTTTCCCGTCATTATCATCATCAGTATTTTTAAATGCTGTAACGGGTAATGAAATCACCATGAAGACTGCGTCATCGACAATATTTAATGAACCATGTTGAGCAACCATAACATGTGCGTAAGATATTTGAGGACATACAAGGTTAACTAACAATAAAGCAGATGTGCACATTAAGCTTTGTAGCGTTTTCATCAGTTCATTTTCCTAAAGGGGTAATGTGTTCATTAACGTGATATTCGAATATTACAATTAATGGTGACTCTAATTAACACGATAAGAGTCACCATTAGTTATTGAATTTTTATTTTCTATTCTACTTCACCTCTAACGCAACGTTGAAGGTAAGGATATGTGTCAGTTGCATAATAATGGTAAATGCCTTCAGGGAATTCAGGCGTTACGCCAACTCGACCGTTACATTCATCTAAATCACCAGAGCCTGCGACATACTCCCAATCTTGAGCAAAAGTGCCCAATTCATATATAGAAGTAGAAGGTCTAGAACTACTCACTTCACTCACCAGTTGGTAACTCCCTGTCATTGCCGTTAGTGCAGATGTTGAATCGCTTGCAATGCTATAACCATAACGAGCATAAATAGGAAAACCATCAGCAGCCCATCCAATAATCGTCATGGTAGCGTTATTGCCACCTTGTTTAGTAATGAATCCCTCAGGCATTCCATGGTAATGATATGACCCACCGGACTGAACATGTGCGTTATTATCATCAGTGCCAAAATTAAAGCTAGAATGACCTAACGCTTCGATACTCCAGTTACCGCTGTTGTCAATTAAGCTACAGTTATTTCCTGAATCATCACAACTTCCGGCTGTACTTGCATCTATTTTTACACCATTGAGTACAAAACCTACTGGGCCTGTAGGACCACGTAACGTTGTAGAAGTTGTTGTCTCAATAGGTAATAAAGTATAGTTTGCGTCAACAGTTTGTTCTGCAATTGTGTTGGGGTTATTTGCGTTTGGGAACTCACCAACTTCATGGTCTGGAATTCCATTCGCACTCAACAAACGTTCTCCGTCCGTACAACTCCACTGTGACATGCTGTCATCAAGTACATAGATTGAATCATTGTATTCATTATAATTGTAATCACACAAAACACCTGCTGTAGAGCCTGAAGCAACTTCTGAAACGGTAATCTGGACACTATCAACGTCACTGTTCAAAAAGCTATCATCAACCGTAAGGTTTACCACATAGGTGCCAAAAACATCAGCTGTGAACATCGGCGAAACTACTGTTTCGCTAGATAACGTAGATAGACTTCCTGCAGGTATTGAAGAAAAGCTCCATGAATAACTGATTTCATTACCATCAGTATCAGTACTCAGTTCGCCTGTAAGGGTAACAACTTCATTGAGGAATACTACTTGGTCGCTACCAGCATTTGCTATTGGGGCAATATTTCCCGATGTTGCATTTTTAACGAGAATGTTAATTGTATCGCTGGCGGTACCACCATCGTTATCAGTCACAGTAAGCGTGAACGTTAATGTTTCATCTTCCGACAGAGTTGGAGCAGTGAAGCTTGCATTAACAGCCGTGTGGTCAATAATTGTTACAGAAGAACCACTATTTTGCTGCCATAGATAACTGGTAACTGTTCCATCTGAATCACTTGCAGTGCCTGACAAATTTACGAGCGTTTCTTCATTTACCGTCTGGTCAACTCCTGCTTCAACGGTGGGAGCTATATTAACAGTATCGCTGCTGGCACTATCACTTCCACCACAAGCAGCTAACGAACACATTAATGTTAAACTCATTAATACCGAAGTAGCATTACCAAAAGAATTAATTGCATCTTTCATTGTTCAGTTCCTTTTAAAAACATTTCTAGTCTGTCGTTATGATAAAAAATCAATGTGCATAAAATATGAAAGTATAAGTAATATTAATGATTAAATGACCAATGAAAAATTTGAAAATAACATTCCAAGCATGCTTTATTATGCAGTGGTATTTATAATTGAATCAGATTCTTCAATATCAAACTTTTCGAAAACTTGTGCCAATATTGATTGCTTGTCTTCATCACTAAGGCTGTCGCTATTACTTGCTGCTAATTTTTCTTCCAGAAGTTCAGCTAAATATTCAACCATTGATGATATTTCGTCGGAACTTTGTTTTGGCGGAGGAGGAGGTCTGCTACCTTCTTCAGAAATATTTGCGAGTTCACCTATAGTTCTAGCATCAAAGCCTGCTTCAGAAACCGCTTTTTCAAGGGCTATCCCTGGCTTAATCCCTGCTTCAGAAAATGCTTCAACAATACTTAAGGCATCAGTTTCAGTTAAATTATCAACATCAAATTCAGACAATGTGTCAGAAATAACTGATTGTTGTTCACTCGTTAAATTTTGCTCTGTTCTTGGTGGTGGTGGCATAGAAGCACCAGAATTAATTGAGTTAATCATTATCTTTTTCCTTTTTTTTTAGGTGGTTTGTGATTATTGAATTCTGTTTTAGTGATAACACCATTATTGTCGGTGTCTATGTGTGAAAATATTTTTTGGTAACCTTCTCTGGGTTCTTGTTGTGATGAAAATTCGTCAAAATCAATATCTCCATCACCATTAATATCAATAGCTGAGAATAATGGGCGAGGAGGAGGTCCTTCCTTAGATTTTTGGGAGTTTTTTGCGTTTACTTGAACTATCCCTACACATAATAATGTAACCGCGATTATTACCTTTGACTTCATGTTCATGTGTAACTCCTATTATCTAATTTTGATTCCTAAACAAGGTTAACAAGAGAAATTGCAAATAATGTGCAAATAAAAAGGAAGATAAAATTATTGGCTATTTGAAATTCATTGAAGCGGCAATCAACCATAGGTACAAGAATGCAAAGTAACTAAAGAGCATTTGAAAAGCATGAGTTAATAGTTGTTATTTAATTGTTATTTATCGATAAGCGATAATTTAAGTTGTTTTTGTTTTATTTTGAGGTATATTCAACTTTTATCATTAGCGGTCGGTTTTTTGAAGGGGGTTGCTCTTCATTTTAATAAGGTTATTAAATATGTATAAAGTTTTTGTTGGGATTATCCTTTTTTCTACATTAGTTGGGTGTAGTGGGCATCTAAGAGAGAGCTCTTTTATCACCCAAGATGAAGCTATTACCGAATATCAAAATCTTGCACTTAATAAATGGCAGGCATCTTTTTCTCAACATAAGTTAACTCCATTAAGTTTAGTGACTGAAGAGGATAATGTGACACTAAAAGGACTATTACTAGATTCCCCTACATCACAGGATGTTATTTTTTACATTCAAGGCAACGGTATGAGAGTTTCCGATGGAGGAATATACGCACTTAAAGCGCTATCTAAGCTTGGTAAAGATATTGTTGTTTTTGATCGTAGAGGTTTAGGTGCGAGTAATGGTAAAGCGACAATTTCGAATTTGGGTAATGATTCAATAGAACAATATCGATTTATTAAAGATACCTTAAAAGCAAAATCAATCATTGTTCACGGATATTCACTTGGAAGTTTTATTGCCGGGCATCTTGCCAAAAATGAAATAGTTGATGGGCTGGTTTTACAAGGTTCAGCCACTAATGTTGATGACTGGATTGACAAAAAAACGCCTTGGTATACTAAACCTTTTCTAACGATTGTAGTTGATGATGCATTTAACGCCGTTGATAATGAAGTTGTCGTATCAAACTTCTATCGTGGTCCTTTATTAGTTATTGGCGCTGAAAATGACGAACAAGTGCCTGTGGAATTATCGAATGCTCTTTATAATGCAAGTAAGTCAGAAAACAAGAAATTGGTAATTGTGGAAGGAGCGGATCATGGCTCTATGCTCGATAAACCAAAAGAAATAGCACTTTATAAAGCATTCCTAAATTCTATATAAAAGTGTGAATAACACTACTTTTACATATATCTCTAATGGTTGATTTACACGATGAATCTATAAGTAGAAATTAATGATTAGAGATAAGCCTAATAAGGAAAGGAGTTGGTATTTATGAGTTACTTTCGTTCATTATTGCTCGGAAACATAAACCTCGGTTCTGTTTCTCCCAAGTTCTTTTGCTTTGTAAACGGCATTATCAGCTTGGGTATAAAAATCTGTAAATAAAATTTTATCATCACATATACTCACACCAATACTGACTTGTAGTGGGTTATTATCTACTTTAATTTGTGCAATGATTTCATGTAACCTTTTACAAAATAATAATGTATCTGCTTTATTTGTGTCAGGTAACATGATCAAAAACTCTTCACCTCCAATGCGGGAAACTAGATCTGTTTGTCGACAAAACCCTTTCAACATATGTCCTAATTCTTTTAATACTCTGTCACCTTCTAAATGGCCAAAAGTGTCATTTACTTTTTTAAAATAATCAATATCCAACATTAACAAAGCTACAGACTGATGAGATCTTGTCGTTTGTTCAAGCACTAACGTACTGCGTTTTTTCATTTCTCTTCGATTTAATAACTCGGTTAACTCATCAGTAGAAGCAAGTAATTTCAATTGTTCGGCTTGTTCCTCAAGTGTTTCTCGTGTTTTTATTAATTCTTCGTATAACTTATCTCTTTTAGTTGCGTTAAAAAAGCTCCAGTAAATACAATCATCGTTACTGATATGGGCATTAACGGTAATTGGAATCCGTACGCCTTCAGCATTAAATATAATGAGTTGCATTTCTTCGCAGGTTTTTTCATGTAAAAGAGTAGGAATTAAATAACTCTGAAAAAATATTTTTGACGATTGAGTAAAGATCACATCAGCATTTTTACCAATGAGCTCCCCGGGCTTCCATAATAGCTCAGTGGTAAAATAAGAATTCACATAAGTAATAACTCTTGACGCATTCGTAATGAAAGCACCACAAGGAAAATTGTCGGGTGAATAGTTCACTGCATTATTGAGTGAGTTATTGTTGTTTGCCATTGTTACTATTTCGCATACTCAATTATTAAGTCAACAATGTCGTCTGGATGAGTCATGTGCAAGCAATGGCCGTCTGCTTGAATAATTTCAAGTTTACTATCGCGAATGTGTTCATGAATATATTCGCCAACAGAAGTTGCAGCCAGTGCATCATTTTGACTTTGGAAGATCAACGAGGGCTGCGTTATCTCTTTCAAGATATGGCGATAATCAGAGAGAAATGTAGCTTCAGCAAAATTCTTAGCTATAACAGGGTCTGTTGAGCAAAAGCTTCCTGATAATTCACCGATAAGATCGTTAGAATTATTGCTGCCGATAACTAAAGGCGCTAAATAATCAGCCCATCCAATGTAATTTTTATCCATAAGGCTCAATAGTTCGAGTAAATCTTCTTTTTCAAAACCACCTAAATATTCAGGAGGGAAGTTTAAAAAACACGGTGATGGGCAAACCATAATAAGTTTAGAAAATAATTCAGGTTTTTGAGTGGCGGCAATCGCACCAATAATACTACTGACTGAATGTCCAACAAATATGGCGTCTGATAATTCTAACGTTTCACATATTTCCAGAATATCTTCAGCGTACCCTTCAAGTCGGTTATAACGTTTTTTATCGTATTGTGATATATCAGATGCACCTGAGCCAACATAGTCAAATAACACAATGGTAAATTGACTTATGAGTGCAGGTGTTAAAAAGCGCCACATGTTTTGATCACAACCAAAGCCATGAGCAAGAAAAAGTGTTTTGTCACCTTTACCAATCAATTTAACATTATTTCTAATAAGTACATCGTTTGAAAAGGGCATAAAATTTCCTATTAAATTAGTTTAGAAATACTTAGGTGTGATGAGGTTTACCATACCCTAATTAGAGCAATGGAGTATAGTTTAGACAACTCAAATAAGACATATTAATTAAAAAGGTTAATTGATTATCTAAGGTGTTTCTACTGAGGGAAAATTCCTGAGTATACCGTCATCTAACCAAGCACTAATATAATTAAGAGCTAACATACTAACATCATCATGCTCAGATGCATCGAGTAAAAAATCACATAAGGCTGAAAAATTTTCTCCAGCAAGTATCATGTGAATTAATATTACCTCTTCATCGATAAGTGATCGAAATTGGGTAAGGCGTTCTGCATTTCGCCATAATAACCAGTGATTTCTTTTTTGTGTTGCTGGATCTGGAGATGTTTCCTTTTTCAATGCTTGCCAGCTTTTAACACTGTTCCACTCAAAGGAGGTTAATTGTACACTGGGGTGAAATCGAAAAGTTAATTCTGGCCAATCAGTAGGTGATAAATTTTGTAAATCTTTTCTGCTATAACGACTCGCGTCTTCAGCATCGAATGCATCTAATAATAGTCGTTCAAACTGAGCTATTTCACTGATGATTGGATGTTGACTAAAAGGTGGTTTGTTAGCTAAAAATAATGGTAATTGATTAGCATAATGTCTGAGAGAAGTGTAATTTGAAGGTGAGTCCTGAATGTACCCTGAAACCATTTCATCAAATAGGTCGTCGCCCAGATATATGCCTAATATTGGGTGGTCATTATCTATAACTTCTTTTAAGCGTGCTTGATAAGCATTTTTATAAATATTTAGCCGGGTTTTATTACTCACATTTCCTTGCTTAACAATACTCTGTTCAATGATTGTTTCGCCTTTGATGAGATAACCCATCATTGTTTTTTGTAGACTTGCTAAAGTATTTTTCTCCATGTTAATTATTCAATACCATAGTTAAGTGTTTCTTTAGCAATTATTTTTGCAACTTCAAGTTCAGCTAATAAATCGTTTAAAGGAGGAATATTATCATCTCTTTCAATCATTGTGCTTATCATACCAAAACGTTTTAATGCGTCTTTGTATAATGCCCAAACCGGGTCTGCTACCGGATGGTCATGGGTATCAATAACATAATCACCATAATCAGTGTGGCCAGCTAAATGAAATTGACGTACCTTTTCTTTGCTAATGCCATTCAAATAATCTTGTGTTGAAAAGTTATGGTTTCTAGCACTCACATAAATATTATTAATATCGAGTAAAATATTACAACCGGAACGTTTTGCGACTTCGTTTAAAAATTCCCACTCAGTCATTTCAGATTCAACATAAGTGATATAACTTGATACATTCTCCATCAAAATAGGTTGCCCTAAATAATCTTGTACCTCTGATACTCTATCTACAATATGACTGAGTGCTTCGTTGTTATAAGGCATGGGTAATAGATCGTGACTATTAACTTGTTGAGCACCTGTCCAGCATAAATGGTCAGATATCCACTCAGGTTGTAATTCGTTTACTAAAACTTTTAGTTGCTTTAAATAGGTTATATTTAATGGGTCGGTGGAGCCAATAGATAAGGAAACGCCATGCATGACCATAGGGTATGATTCCCGAATAGTATGCAGGTAATGTTTAGGTTTACCGCCATTAACCATGAAATTTTCAGAAACAACTTCAAACCAATCGACAGTTGGCTTGGTATCAATAACCTCTTGGAAGTGATCTGTACGTAAACCTAAACCAAATCCTAAAAAGTGGTCGGGTAAAGGTTTATTCATTGCGGAGGAAATATCTCCTCCGCGTTGTTCTTTTTTATGAACCAATGCTACCACCAATATCGTCACAAGTTTTAGCTGAAAGTGCTACAAAACCATGACCTTTACAAACCGCTTGACCTTTACACGCATTTTCCGCTGTTTTACAGTCATTATGGCCTTTACAAACATTAACATCATTACAATGTTCTAGCTCAGCCGTATTAACTACACCACGCCAATCATCTTTTACTGTACCGCCTACATCAGCACATGTTTTAGTCGACATAGCGACAAAACCATGACCTTTACAAACTGCTTGACCTTTGCATGCGTTTTCTGCTGTTTTGCAATCATTATGGCCATTACATTTATTTACACCGTAGCAATGTGCCATCTCAACAGTATTACTTGCGGTGCTTTTAGGTGAGCTAGTTGTTGCTCCTGCAGAACATCCCATTAAACCAGCTACGGCTAAAGCTACTGCAGCTCCTTGAAATTTTGCTTTTGTATTTTGTTTCATTGTATTCCCCAAGATTAGTAAAAATGCACATGAATAAAATCATTAAAAAGTCACCTGATATTTACTAAAGGATCAAAGTAATCTTTAACAACTGTGCGCTAAAACTATAGACCTAATTGAACACAATAAGCTTTCAAATAATAATTATTAGTTGGTCATATTTTCTTTCGTATGGTTTATTTAACCAAAAACCATCTAATTTAATGAAGGCTGTTTATCAAAATATATTAACCTATTTGTTTTAACTCTTTCTTATATTTATGATTGCTATGAACATAATGTGCCGCACCTTCAGTAATCATTTTTTGGGTTTTTTCATCGAGTTTTTTTATAATTTTTGCTGGCGAACCTAATACTAAACTACCGTCAGGAATGATCATGTTTTCTGTCACTAAAGCATTGGCGCCCACCAAACAATTTTTGCCAATTTTAGCACCATTTAATACCACAGCATTTATACCTACTAAGCTGCCTTTACCAATGGAACAGCCATGCAACATGACTTTATGACCAATGGTTACGTTTTCTGCAACTTCTATAGGAAAACCTTCATCAACATGCAAAATACATCCGTCCTGAATGTTTGAATTTTTCCCTATTTTGACTTCCGCTAAATCAGCTCTTATTACTACATTGAACCAAATGCTGGCATTCTCTTCTAGTACTACATTTCCGATTAAACTAGCGTTTGGTGCTATAAAACAACTTTTTGAAATCTTTGGAGAAAGCTCACCTAGTTGATAAATCATGTGCTGCTACCTGAATATTTATATATTGATTTAATGTAACTAATTAGAGGTTAACATTCATCAACTTTGTGATGCCAAAATATTAGTAGCGAAAGATATTACAAAGAAAATCAGCAAATCTTAGGATTTTTTTGTCTGTTAATTCTCCTGTATAATCCGCGCAATGAACAATAGCCATAACGCTAGTTCTTAATAATCATCACACAAGTACAAGTCATTCAAATAAAGGTCAAACAAGCACGTTAAACACTCTGTCTAAAAAGGTTGAAGAGCAACATACGAGTGTGTGAAAGCCATTTAAAGTCATTAGCCGTGAAGAATACAAGCCCAAAAAATAGCGATAATATTTCAACTAATTATAACTCCGTGTAAGTAATAAGTTCTTTATTTACATGTGGTTATCGTCATTGTTATTTACTGGTGAGTAACTCTATTATTTTACTTTTAAATTTAAAACTAATTAATTAGTTGATAAATTCATTTTGACTCGTTATAGTATTTAAAACTAATTAATTAGTAGATGAGTATTCAATCTATGGCTAGAAGTAAATCAACACAATTAACAGATGGCGAGCAAAGCATTATGGAAGTGCTTTGGAAAAATGAAGAAGCAACAGTACGAGAAATTGCAGACACGTTATCAAAAGATAAACCTACCGCTTATACAACGGTGCAAACGCTATGCAAAATTTTGGCAGAAAAAGGTTATGCAGATTTTAGGAAAGAAGGAAAAGCGTTTATTTATAGCCCTAAAATCACGCAAAAAGATGCTAGACAAAGTGCATTAACCTCGATGCTTAATAAATTTTTTGGTGGTTCACCCAAAGTATTAGCCCAACATTTATTGCAAGAAACAGACATTGATTTAGATGATTTAGAAGCGTTACAGCGTCAGGTCGATCAAGCTGACGATTAATTTTATCGATAAAGGAAAGGGAGTTTACGATGATCATTGAATACACTTTGCTTACTACGCTTGCTTTTCATCATTTAGTTATTGGCAGCATACTGATTGTAGCGCTGCTGGTAATACACAAATTTACATCAGCAACAGCTGAAACTAAAAGTTGGTTGTGGATGACTGCTTTAGTTATTGCAACTGTAGTGCCTTTCACGTTGATCACCCAAGGTAATCAATTAGCCAATACGTTAACTAACACAACTGAACAAACAGTTTTACTTAAAAACTCACCCAAAGCTGTTGTGGTTAATGGTGTTGATATAGAGCGCGAGAAAAACTGGCACTTACCTAGCGAGATTGTTTTCAATTTTTCATTTTTGTTAACACTCGCAATTGGCCTTTGGCTGGCGGGTAGTTTATGGCGTTCATTTATGTCGTTGAAAACGTTTAATAGAACACTTGTTCTTATTGATTCAACATTACAAGAAGTTCCTAAACTTTCATCAGTGACCAATGTGCTTGTGTTTTCGTCTTCGCAAGTTTCATCACCACTGGTTGTTGGTTTGCATAAGCCTAAAATAATTGTGCCAAATACTATTTTAGAACAACTTCACTATGATCAATTAACAGCAATTGTATTACATGAAAATGCGCATATTAGCAGACGTGATAATTGGTTTGGTTTATTCCAAGAGTTGATCGCCATATTGTTTTGGTGGAGTCCAGTGGTTAGAGCTTTAAATAAGCAAATACATGTTGAAAGAGAAATTGCCTGCGATTTACGTGCAGCAACACAGCTTAATAATGGTAAACAGTATGCACAGTCTCTTATTGATTGCGCAAAACTTATGGTTACAGAGCAGAGGAATATATTGGCAATGGGGCTTTTTAGTAAAAAGAAAGAACTGAACTATAGAATTGGCGCGGTGCTAAAACATAAAACAAAACGCACGCCTAAACCTATTGTTATTATTGCTCTATGTTTTGGCTTAAGTATTTCAACACTGCATGCAACCCAGTTATTTTCGCCAAAAATTAGTATTAAGCACACAATGGCAGACGCTAGGCACTTTTCATTGTTACCTGAACGAGAAAGTGAGGCACTTATAAACGCTGTAAAAGGCAATGATATAGCATCTATTCAATCAATGCAGAATGCTGGCGTAGATATAAATATACCTGTTATTGGTGACGGTACTGCTTTAATGATTGCAGTAAAAAATAACAACAAAACTATGACTCAAGCGCTAATTAACTTAGGTGCTGATGTAAATCAATCATCTAGTGGTGATGGCAATCCACTAATTGTTGCAGCAATGACAAATAATGTAGAGCTTGCCCGGTTACTTTTAGACAATGGTGCTGATGTTAACGCGATTGTTCCTCGAGATGAAACGCCATTAATCAATGCTAGCTATTTCGGTTATTTCTCTATGACTGAGTTACTGATTGATTACGGAGCTGATGTTAACTTAGCAGTAACGACGGGCATGTCTGATGGTTATCAAGTGAGATCCCCGCTTAGCCGAGCTAGAACCCGAGAGATAAAAGAATTTCTCGTCGCTAATGGAGCTATCAAATAAGTATTTCATTCATAAAAAGGCTTAATGGTAGTTAAACCTACTTAAGCAACTCAAACTTTAAAAATCAACAAGTTAACTACACCAAAAGTTTTGGTGTAGCCAAACTCAACCTAAATAAGGTTATAAAATGACATTTTGTACAAATAATAAAATGAGCATCACTCGTGAAAGCTCAACATTTCAGGGAGGTAAGTATGATATTTAATACACCGATATTTTTTTGGTTTTTTTGTATTTTTATACTGTTTTACGGGTTTGTATTTCTGAAACAAACACCACGAGTTTATTTAATTCTTGTTGGCAGCTTAGTGTTCTATGGTGCGTGGAATTACAGCTTTATTCCATTACTTGTTGGTAGTGGCATCGCAGATTACTTTATTGCACAAGCTATTTATAAAGCTAAAGAGCAGCAAATAAAGAAACGTTGGTTAATATTATCCGTTTTTTTAAATTTAGGTTTGCTGGGTATTTTTAAATATGCCGACTTTGCTTTGCAATCTGTCGCTGAACTTTTGGCGGTCATTGGTTATCCCGCTTCTATTCCAACCTTAGCTTGGGTTCTGCCGGTTGGTATATCATTTTATACCTTTCAAAGTTTGAGCTACACCATTGATGTTTACCGTGGTGACATGAAACCTCGTAAAGGATTAGTTGAGTTTGTAGCCGCGCTCTCATTTTTCCCTCAACTGGTTGCAGGTCCAATTTTACGTGCTAAACATATACTGCCACAAATGCACGCAATCGCATTGCCAAAATGGAATGCCATTAAGCATGGTTTCTTATTAATAACCGTTGGTTTGATTAAAAAAACGGGGGCTGATTTACTCGCTATTCCTGCACAAAAAGCATTTGAAGCTCAAGAGGCCATCAGTACATTAGAATTGTGGACTGGAGTTTTAGCGTTTGCAGGTCAAATTTATGGTGATTTTTCAGGCTACACCGATATGGCTATTGGTATAGCATTAATCTTAGGCTTTAAAATACCGCTTAATTTTAGGGTGCCATATTTTGCGGTATCGCCATTAGATTTTTGGCGTCGCTGGCATATATCGCTTTCTTCGTGGTTAAGAGATTATTTATACATTTCTTTAGGTGGAAACCGAAATAATAACCGTACCAGAAACGTTTTTTTAACGATGTTATTAGGTGGTTTATGGCATGGTGCTGCCTGGACATTTGTCGCTTGGGGCGCTTTTCATGGCGCAATTATTACAGCAACTCACTACATGGCGAGCTTACCCATATTTAGTAAGTTTAATCAGTCAAACGCGAAGATTGTAACCTTTGTTAAGTGGGCAATTACGTTTTACCTAGTACTTATTGGTTGGGTGTTTTTTAGAGCAACAGATATAACATCGGCAATAGATATTATTGTGAATCTTCATGCATTCACTAGCACAGTTACTTCAGGTAATCATGCCATGACCATTTTTATTATCACATCAGTTTGGGTGTTATTGGTACACGTTATGGATTTCTACGTAATAAAAGGGGCAGAAAAACTTGAAAGTAAGCCTTGGTTATTCTGGTTGCTAATGGTTATAGGCCAAGCACTGTGTTTATTTATAGGAGAGCCTAGCAATGAGTTCATCTACTTCCAATTCTAGCGTTAAGGACAACTTTACAATGACAACTGAAATAAATGAAGTAACGGAAAATATGACGCAAAACTCAAATAAAAGCGACATAACGAACGCACGTAAAACTTACGCTAAAGCTATCATTACAATTGGTTTGTGTATGCTTATTTCCATGGGCGCGATAAACGCAATCCTCGACTCTATGGGGGCGAGGCAACAAGGTGTGTTAGGTCGAGTTACTGAATCACGCGAAGCATTAGAAAAAATTGTTGCTGACCCAAATGACTTAGTTATGTTTTATGGCTCTTCAATGGTTAGAGCAGGTTTTTCACCGCGTAAATTTGACAGAGACTTAAAAGCACAGGGGAAAAGCGTTTCTTCATTCAATTATGGTTTTGGTGGGCTTAACCCGTTTTTTCAAGACTTTTTATCTCGACGTATCACTGAAGATTTACAGCAAAAAGATCGTCGCTTAAAGCTGGCAATGATCGAGTTTACCCCTTTTCAAACAACAACTGCGCGTTGGAATAGAGCAAAGCCAGTCATTGACTCTTTTCTTACGTTACTTGCAAGCGATGAAGAGTTGTGGGAAGTAACTAAACAAGATTTAACCCGAGGTATTCGTCTTTTCAATATTAAATACATGAGAGGCAATGTTTCAGCAGAAATGATCACCTCGTTTTTTGGCAGAGAAATGTTTCCACCACAAAGACATAATACCTTTAAAGACAGTGATGAAATTGTGGCAGAACGTCGACGTTTAGGTCGATTACTCAATGAAAAGTTCGAAGAAGAGTATCCTAATTATAAAAGTGCAGCCTGGAGTTACGAATGGCGCGGGGCAGGTACTATACCTGAAGAACGCTCAGCTGAAACATTAGGCATATTTGACGATTACTACGCGGTAACTCAAACTGACGCACAAATGAAAAATGATAGGTTAAGTCGTATAAGAAGTGCAGATATAGAAGAGCTAAATTTTGAGCCCTTACTTGTTGAGCACTTTATTAACATTGTAAAGAACTTCCAGAAGGTTTCAGACAACGTAAAAGTGATTATGTTGCCTAAAAACAGCAAGTGGATTGAAAATACTGAAGCAGGTAAAAAGCGCCTTGCTGCTGTAGTTGCTCAAATTGAAACTGCAACAGGAATGAAAATAGCTAATCACCAAGACATCATTGAAGTAACACCGGCTATGTATCGTGATACCACGCATTTATCTCGTTACCGTGGTGATATTACTTATACAGATTATTTACTTAAAGAGTATGGCGACTTATTGTAAAGTTAACGGTTATGTCTCATGTCTTAGTTTTAATACTACGTGAGGAATAACTGTCAATTAAAAAGCACCAGACTAAAAAAGACGCGATAGCGTCTTTTTTAGTCTGGAGTGGTAGTTTACGTTTTAAGTTCGTTAAGCCATATTAAAAGTCCAAAAGGTGTTTCTGAAATCTACTCGATTTAAACTAACCATGGCGAAAACTGGTTTGTTTATTTCAGAGATCATTCACAAAAGATAATTCGCTGAACAATAATCTCACACTGCGGTGCCTTATTTTTAATTAGTAAATCCTTTAAGATATAAATTCTTATAATAAAAAATTAAATTGAAAACTTAATGTTAAACAATCACTTAAAAAATAAATCAAGTGAAAATTTTTCATGAATCTTCATCATTCCAAGGGATGTAGAGCAGTCTTAAAACTAATTATTCATCCTCCTTCAACATTGCTGTATAATCCTGCGCATTAAGCGACTGTCTTAGCTAATGACCACTAATTCACTAGAATGGCAGTTAAACCAACACTTATGACGCTGCTCTTTATTTGTAAAAGCACCAGTTACAAAATATAGAGTAAGTTGAGAGCAATATGACCGTAGAACAATTCGACCCAAGCACAAGTAATTCAGCCCAAAGCCAAACAACCACGTTAGACATTCCATCTAAAATGATTGAAGAGCAACACCAAGCCGTTGTTACATCACATCCAGAAGCAAATCGCGCTGCAAAGGTAGGTTTCGTAAGTCTTGGCTGTCCAAAAAATTTAGTTGACAGCGAACGCATTCTTACTCAACTTCGCACTGAAGGTTATGACGTAACGAATAGCTACGATGATGCTGAATTAGTGATTGTAAACACTTGTGGGTTTATTGATTCAGCAGTACAAGAGTCATTAGATACCATCGGTGAAGCATTAGCTGCCAATGGTAAGGTTTTGGTTACCGGCTGTTTAGGGGTTAAAAAAGACGAAATTATTGAGCTTCATCCTAATGTTCTTGGCGTAACTGGTCCTCATGCATATGACGAAGTATTAACTCAAGTACACAAACATGTTCCTAAGCCTGTGCATAATCCCTTTATCGATTTAGTACCTCCACAAGGTGTTAAGTTAACGCCTAAGCATTATGCTTATTTAAAAATATCTGAAGGGTGTAACCACCGTTGTACGTTCTGTATTATTCCGTCTATGCGTGGCGATTTAGACTCTCGTCCTGTTGGCGATGTTCTAGGTGAAGCTAAACGTTTGGTTGATGCTGGCGTTAAAGAGTTATTAGTTATTTCTCAAGATACGTCTGCTTACGGTGTTGATGTTAAGCACAAAACAGATTTTTGGGATGGCATGCCGGTTAAAACTCACATGCAGCAGCTTTGTGAAGAATTAGCGAAGCAGGGCGTTTGGATTCGACTCCATTACGTTTACCCATACCCGCATGTTGATAAAATTATTCCATTAATGGCGGAAGGTAAAATACTACCGTATTTAGATATTCCTTTTCAGCATGCTAACAAACGTATCTTAAAATTAATGAAACGTCCTGGTAGCTCAGACCGTGTATTAGAGCGTATTGCTAAATGGCGTGAAATTTGTCCAGAGTTAGTGATTCGTTCAACCTTTATTGTTGGTTTTCCGGGTGAAACAGAAGAAGAATTTGAAGAATTATTAGAATTCTTAGAAGAAGCACAATTAGACCGTGTAGGCTGTTTTAAATATTCACCAGTAGAAGGTGCTACTGCTAATGCTTTACCTGACCATGTTTCAGAAGAAATAATGGAAGAACGCTTACAACGTTTTATGGCAGTACAAGCGAAAATCAGTAGCGATAAATTACAAGCACGCATTGGCCAAGAATATTTGATTCTTGTCGATGAAGTAAGTGCTCTTGGTATTGTTGGGCGTTCTTACATGGATGCACCAGAAGTTGATGGTAAAGTATATTTGTCTGATGATTATGACGCCAAACCAGGCGACTTAATGTGGGTACAAATTATTCATGCTGATGAGCACGATGTTTGGGGCGTTAGAGTAGAAGATTAGTGTTATTTTAAACGTTAATTACACATACAAAAAAAGCCCTGTTTTAATGATACTGGGCTTTTTTTCTTTAGCCCATTGTCTACATAATTCATTTATATTTACATCAGCTTACTGAAAGCGGTGAGTAAAATAAAAGGGCACTCTGACTTTGAACTGTCAGTAATATCCGTTACTATTTGGGCGTTATAAACTCATTATTACAGCGTTAATTATATAACGTTGCAAAAAAATAAGTGGAGAAACTATGTTTCAATCGAAATTAAAAACTTTGGTGGTTGCCGTTGCCAGTTTATCAGCAAGCCAAGTAATCGCTAGCGATCAAATGACTATCGATGATATTCCAAACATTGAATATGTTTTACAAAGTGCGGTTAGCCCAAGTGGCGACCATATTGCTTTTACCCGTAAATTAGCGCGTAAACTTTATGTTGATAAAGACGGTGCTAGTTACAGCGAGCTGTACATTACCGATAGTAAAGGAAATGAACGTCCGTTTATCACTGGCAAAGTGAATGTTAAAAGTATTGAATGGTCAGCTGATGGTCAGCATGTTTATTTTCTTGGTAAGTTTGATAAAGAGAAGCACACTAAACTATACCGAATTCCATTTATGGGTGGTGAACGCCAAGCGGTTATGGCATTAAAAGATACTTCAATTAGTGCTTACGATATGAGCCCTGATGGTAAGCAGGTTGCGTTACTTGCGATGCCAGCCAAAAAGAAATCAGAGAAAAAGCTGAAAGATTTAGGCTTTAAAGCTGAAGTATATGAATTGGGCTTAGAAAATAAACAGCTTTTCGTTACCGAGTTGGTAGTAAGTGACAAGCCACTTTCTCTAAATGCTGTTGCTATCGACACTTATGTTAGTGATATGAACTGGTCACATGATGCTAAATCGATGCTAGTTAAAACTCAGCCAACGGCATTAATTGATGATTCATATACGAAGTCGCAATGGCATGTCATGGATATTGCTTCTAGCAAAATTAGCTTGTCTATCGCCACTGAAGGAAAGTTAAACCAAGCTGAATTTTCACATGACAGTGATTATATCGCTATTATTGGCGCTGAAGATAAGCACGATCCAGCCGCTGGTCGTCTATTTATGGTAGATACCGATGACGGTAAAGTCGTTGACTGGTTACCTAACTTTAAAGGCCATGTTTCTGATATTGAATGGAATAAACAATCAAACCGCTTAAACTTTATCGCTCAAATCGGGACTGAAAGTGTTGTTGCTTCTATTAAGCCAAATAGCAATAAATACAAAACCCTTGTTAAAGCCGGTAAATTTATCGCTTCCAACTTAACTGTTTCAAGTTCTGATAAAACTATCGTTCTTAAAGGCAATACGGCTAAGCATCCTAATGAGGTGTTTGTTGTTCGTGGTAGTAAAACGACGAAAGTTACCGATTCTAACCCGTGGTTAACCAAAAAGCGTTTTGCTAAACAAGAGTCAATTAAAATAAAAGCGCGTGATGGTGTTGAAGTGGGTGGGGTCTTAGTTTATCCACTTGATTATCAAGCAGGAAAACGTTACCCGCTTATAATGCAAGTACACGGCGGACCCGAAGCACATGAGAAGAACGGCTGGGTAACGGCTTATTCAAAGCCTGGACAAATGGGGGCTGCTCGAGGTTATGCAGTATTTTACCCCAACTACCGAGGCTCGACAGGTAAAGGCGTAGGTTACTCTAAGCTAGGTCAGAATGACTATGCGGGCGCAGAGTTTGATGACTTAGTTGATATGAAAAATCATTTAGTTGAAATTGGCTTAGCAGACGAGAAACGTGTCGGTATTACTGGTGGCTCATATGGTGGTTATGCGTCAGCTTGGGCGGCAACTAAATTAACAGAACATTTCGCTGCTAGTGTTATGTTTGTTGGTATCTCTAATCAGCTATCAAAATTTGGAACTACTGATATTTCGAATGAAATGCACTTGGTACACGCCCGTTCATACCCTTGGGATAAATGGCAGTATTATTTAGAACGTAGCCCTATCTATTGGGCACATCAGTCTAAAACGCCATTATTAATAATGCATGGTAAAGCGGATCCTCGTGTTCACCCAGCACAATCAATGGAAATGTACCGTTATATGAAGGTACAAGGTAAAGACGTTCGCTTAGTTTATTACCCAGGAGAAGGCCATGGTAATCGTCGTGCAGCCTCACAATATGATTACAGCTTGCGTTTAATGCGCTGGATGGATAACTATTTAATTGAAGGCAATAAAGATATGCCAGATTATGAAGTTGATCACAAAGCGAAACTTGATGCTAAGAAAGATAAAGATAAAGTAGTAACAGAGAAATCTGAATAAACTCCTATTATCTTAATGATAAATAAACCCAGCCAATGCTGGGTTTATTGTTTTTGGTAATTAAGATTTCTCTGGCTTGAGCTTTATACTAACTAGGAATAGCTTCAATATCTTAAGCTCTGATGTTGCTGGATATCCCATTAAAACAACTATTGATTCACTAATAAATTAACGTATTGTAGACAGAACTAAATTTACTCTCTCGGAAACGTTATGTTGAAAAAAGTTACTCAAGTTTTTTTTCTATTCTATTTATTGCTTAGTCTATCTGGCTGCGTTGCTGTGAGTGTTGTCTCTGCCGCAGTAGGCGCCACTACAACCGTTGTTGGTGGAGCTATCGATGTTGTCGACGCAGTTACTCCAGATATTCTTGATGATGAAGACAATGAAGACGATAACTAAAACTCAAGTTGCTTGGTTAAATTAAAAAATAAACCTAAGACGTTGACCTGTATTTTATTGATTACGTGCAAGTAATTTCAATTTATTTGCCTTACGCCAATTAACAGTCGAATTTTCATCAATGTATAATGAATAAAAATCGTAATTAACATCCATATCTTTTGTACTGCATAAGAGCAAGGCTATATCTAAACTGAGTGTATGGCTGCCAGCCAATTGAGCTTGTTCAAAAGTGCGTTTAGCATGAATTAAAAAAGTTTCATATTGATTATGAGATTTTGCTAATAACGTTTTAAGGTAAGAATTTTCTGCGTTATCTGTATTAGTACTTTCAACTAATGCTTGTGCTTCCTCTAATCGACCTTCTTCGAGGTATTGTAAAACTAATTGCTTACGGCTCGACTTTGCCACCCAATGATCTGGCGTTAACTGGGTAAATGCTAACACTTGTTTTAAGTGCGGTTCTTTTCCCTGAGGTGTTTTTGCAAAAATAGCATAATGAAATGGCACTTTAGCAAAGTGGTAAATAGGGAGTTTATACGCAGTCATTTTTCTTTCAGCTTCGCGAAGATAGCTGTATTTATCATTTTCTTGTTTATGCTTATGCGCCATCACTGAAAGGTAGGTGAGTGCATGAAGTTCACGTAATTTGTCACCCGCATTAAACGCCAATTCTGCAGATTTAAGTAAACTAGCTTTAACTGCAGTATAATCATCATACTGATGATCAAGCCAAGACTGTGCATTCCAAGCATCAGCTTGTCTGGCTAAATCATTAATATATTCAAAAGACTTTGTCGCTAATGCTAATTTATTTTCACTTATTTCATAGAGCTCTTTTCTTGTCAATATTGAACTTTGTAATAGATATGCATTGCCTAATTGTTGCCAATCTTTTTGAACATTGGCGTTCTTCGATAACTTTTCAGCTAACACCATTGCTTTATCAAGCTCTTCGGTTTCAATATATATATTAATAAGTTGCCCAAGAATAATACTATCTTTAGGGTATTGTTGATGAGCAATCGACAAACTTGATTTTTTAAATTCAGGTGATTGAGGACTACTCAAAAACTGATAAATAAACGGTTGGCGTAAATGCTGTTGCAACTTTTGAATAAGTGCTTTAGTAGAATCAGCATAAAGCTGTCCTTTCCAATCGGTATAAGGTCCCTTTAATACAAAGTCTATATACACTTTATTGTTAAAAGTTCGTAATTTCCCTGCTAAAACAAAGGGGTGCTGATCAGATAAATTAGGATACTCAAGCTCAGTAGATGTTAAGAAAGTTGCTGAATCTAAGTGTGTTAATTCAGTATAATCAAATGTATTGTTATCATGCAATGAAAGAGTTGTTGTTGCTTTTTGGTCAATAAACGAAAGATATGCAAGCTTAATAACAGGGTGTAAATCATCTTCAGTTGAGCGTTCTGGCCAGTTAATATAAGCAATAATGAGCATAAAAAAACTCATTGTTAATATGTAAGGCAAATTGCCTATTTTTGCTGACTTAGCCTGAACAGGTGCTTCTATTACAGGTTCTTCCTGTAAAGGATTTTCAGTTAATAATGCCGGTTTTTCCACGCTAAGTTGAAATTGGTAGCCGCGTTTAGAAAAGGTTTTTATTGCATTATTACCAAACAGAATTCGTAAGTGACTAATATTTTGAAATACGGCTTGTTCAGAAACAATTTTATCTTGCCAAACAGCAGATAAAATATTTTCTTTACTTAAAACGGTATCAATGTTCTCAAGTAATAGCGCTAAAACTTTTGCTTCGTTATGACGAATGGTAATGGGCTCGCCATTTTTCATTAGTACTAAACTTACACTGTCAAAGTCGAATTCTTCAATTTTATAACGCATTGTATTTTGTGCTTAAAAATAATAAGTATTTATCCTATTACCTATCTTATCGTATCACTGTTTAAAGGGTTACTGATTTGTTTCGGATAAAGATGAATTGCTGTTTTAAGGCGTTTAAGTGAGCAAAAAATATGTCTAAATGTAAATGCACATTTTACTGACAAAATAACTTACAAATATTTTTTAGAGATAAAAGCAAAGATTCACTGAGGAAAGCGAGCAAAACAGTGACGAAGATATTATGAAAAAATCTATAAAAAATCTATAACGACAAATTATAGATTTTTTATAAGATTATATTGAGCTGTTTTGTTAAATTTACTCCATTCTATCGTTATGCAAATTCGATGAACCTTAAACCTAAAATAACAATGTAAAGGAAGTATTCATGAGAAAATTATTATTACCACTTTTAGTTGCAGCGACATTTAGTGCGCCAGCTGTTATCGCTGCTGATTTTTCTGAAAACATCAAACAAGCGATGGCTTCAGATATTCGTACTGATAGAGAAACAAAACGCGATAGAAACAGAAAACCTATCGAAACGTTGAAATTCTTCGGTATCCAAGATGATTGGAAAGTATTAGAAATCGTACCTGGTGGTGGTTGGTATACGAAGTTACTTGCGCCAGCACTTCGTGATAACGGGCAGTTCTATTTAAGTCTTGGTACAAAAAGACTGAAAGAATCATTATTGACTAAAAAGCCTTTTGATAAAGTTAAACTTGTTGGCAGTGAAGGCTATGACTTTAAAGGCCTTAATTTTGAAGTTGCCAACCTAGATGCCGTTCTTACTTTCCGTAATTATCATAACTTTGATGAATCTGAGCGTGTCAGTACTAATAAAGCTGCTTTTAAAGCTTTAAAACCAGGCGGCGTATATGGTGTTGTCGATCATACCCGTCGACATATGCAGAAGAAGAATGATGAAAATGGTCGTCGTTTTGATCCCGTGTTAGCAATCAAAGAAATTCAGCAAGCGGGTTTTGTATTAGTCGACTATTCAAATATACATTACAAAGCAGACGATGAATTACGTTTTGAGGTAGGTCGTAAAACAGTGCAAGGTAACTCAGATCGCTTTACTTTATTATTTAAAAAGCCTGAATAAAAAATTTTTCAATTGATCTCAGGTCTATTGGTGGGGAATGAAAATTTCCCATCAACATCTTAAAT
>CAJWBY010000062.1 GCA_913020705.1 uncultured Colwellia sp. | reverse complement strand
ATCCGTAGATCATTGAGATCGTCAACGTTAGTGGTAACATAGCTAAAATGCCATATTTCAGAGAACGAAAGAGTAAAACCATCATTAAGAAAACAATCACAAATGATGATAATAAACTGTCGACCATACCTTTTACCATAGCGTCTTGCCATACGATGTTTAAATAAGATTTACCGGCCCATTGGTAACTAATATCTTTTGGCATGGGGTTTTCAGCAATGTACGACTCTGCCCAGTTAACAACTTTGGTGGTATGCTGATTATCACCACTTGTCATTTGTAGCCATAGCAAACTTTGCTGATAGTCTTTGGTAACAAAGTGCCATAAATCTTGTGGACGATGTGACGACTGATATTGTAATAATGTTTGAGCAACCCCGTTACTCGATTTAGGAATAGTAAAGTCTTTATCTTCACCAGAAAAAAGTTCGCGATTCACCGTTTTTACAATATCAGCTAGACCGTTACTTTTACCAATTAGACCCGTTTTAAGTAAAGCTTGTTGAAAATTACTTTGCCAGTTCAACAAGGCTGGATCGAGAAACACTTTATTCTCGTTGAAAGCGGTGTCGGCAATGTTAATTAATTCGTCTAACCATATTTGCTCTTTATCGCTAGCTGAAAAAGTTAAATCGTCTAATAAGACCAATAAGTTTTGATTGAACAAGGAACCTTGCTCAGTTGAACTAACATTACCAGTAAGGTTATTCATAAACGCATGAACTTGTTTTGCGCTATCAGAATTTACATCAACTGTTGTAAGTATTTCTTTGAATTTTTCTACCGCTATATTATTTTCACTTTTATTATTTTTAAAGACTAACCAAGCATCATAAGTGCCAGCAAAATGTTCATTCAATACTTTGTCAGCAATTCTAATTTCGTGATCAGCTTTGAACCAATTTACAGGGTTGTCATTAATTTCGATACGACTAACGCCTTCAATACTGACTAAAAATAGTGCAATAAACCCAATAAGAATCAGTTTGGTTTTCTGAGTAGAAAAACGACCTAAGCGTTCTAATATAATGGCTAGCCTGCCTTTTTTCTCCATACGTACAATTGCATCATGTAATTTGGCTAATGTTTCAGGTTTTAAACGTGAGATATAGGCAGGTATGTAAATAATAGTCAGCGCAAAGGCTAATAAAATTCCCGTACCAATAAAAGCGCCGAACACTTTAACCGGTGGAATAGGCGTTAACATTAAAGAATAAAAACCAATTGCAGAGGTTACAGAGGTATAAAGCATTGGCGTGTATAAGTGTTTCATTACACCTTTTACAACATCGCCAGCGTCATCACCTGCTTTATATTTTTCAGCAAATTCTGAAAGAATATGTACTGAGTCAACGACGGCTATCGGCATCAGAAATATGGCGATCATCGAAGACATAATATGTACAGTAAATCCCATACCAATCAAGGAGCCCATAATGATAATAACTGTCGCCATTGCCACTACCATAGGGGCAATTATTAAGGGAAGATTACGGAAAAAATACCAAAGTAAAACAAAAATAGCTAAACCTGCCAATGGAGCGGCAATACCCATTTGTACAAACATTTCATAACCGAACTGGTCTTCAGCAACAGGTAAGCCAGTAATGTGAAAATCGACATCAGCCACTAATTCTGTAGGGAGTTCTTCGATAAGAGTACGAATTTGTTCGGCGATATTATAGCTCATGTCTTTTGCTTGAATCGGCACATAAAGTGCAATCGCTCTGTCGTCACCAGACACCAAAGTATTATTTAGCATGGGTAAACGTTTTACAGCTTGCTGAATAGTTAGGCTGCTTTCAAGCGAAGTGGGAGCCTGCTTCATTAAATATTCGAAACGTATGCCGTTACTTTCACCTTGGCTGTTTTTTTCTTGGGTAATGTTGTCAACGACGCTGAGCGATAATAAGTCTTGCTCAATAACACCTTCAATTTGTAAGATTTTTGTCGAAAGCTGCTCGACAACTTTTAATGAATTAGGCGTAAAAATACTTTTTTCGCTAACTAAACCCACTACGATCATGTCGCGCATTTGAAAGTCAGCTTTTGTTTGATTATGAAAAACACGTGCTGGCGCATCACTGCTGAGCATATTTTCAGGATCAGTATCTATGGATAGACTTGGCATCATGGCAAGACTCATTGCTACCATGAGTAATACTACGGTATAAACCAATTTAGGCTTTTCAACCGCGAGTTGCAGTAGTCGTGTGTAATTCAAAACAGATCCTTAACGAGAAAACAACAATGTTTAATCTTATATTAGATAAACGTAATGTACTTTTATATTAGCACTATCTAATGTAATATCAATCTATATTTACTTTTTACTGATGCCATTGGGTATTATGCAGATGAACTTATGAACGATAAATCTCAAATAGATATAGCTGAAATGCGAAGTAATGCAACTCAAGCCGCTGAATTATTGAAAGCAATGAGTAATGAAAATAGATTACTTATACTCTGCTATTTAGGTGAGAAAGAAATGTCAGTGTCTGAGCTTAATGGTTTTATTGATTTAAGTCAGTCGAGTCTCTCGCAGCATTTAGCTAGATTAAGAAAAGATGGTTTAGTAAAAACCCGCCGAGAATCGCAAACCATTTATTATACGATTGCTCACCCTTCAATTGTTAAGTTGATTGCGTTTTTGCACAGTGAGTTTTGTTAGACAGTGAGTTTGATAAAATAGGTTAAAATCACAAATCACTTCTGCTCAAGTCAATTATAACTTTCATCAGGAGATGAGGAGGAATGACTTGAACAGAAATATTATTGATAAAGTGACGTCATTAAAGATGTTCTATAACGATACAACCCGCCGAATAACCCGCACCAAACGAACAGATTAGCGCTTTATCACCTTCAACCATATCTTGATGATTCAAATGAAACGCAATAATAGAACCAGCAGAAGCTGTGTTGGCAAATTTGTCGAGAATAATTGGCGCTTCATTATTGATAGGATCGCGACCTAACACTTTTTTCGCCACAAAGTTGTTCATATTGATATTCGCTTGATGAAGAAACAAGCGTTTCAAATCTTTGGCTTCAACATTGGCTTCTGCCATTTGTTCTGTTATTAATTCTGACACCATCGGCAGCACTTCTTTAAACACTTTTCGCCCTTGCTGAACAAACATTTTGTCAGCGTCGAGCATAGTTTCTGGATCGCACTTATTGGTATGGCCGAAGTTACTACGAATGTTATTAGAGAAAGTGGTGATAGGCTTTTTCGTTAATATTTTAAAGCGATGGTCAGAAGTGGCTGTTTCCTGTTTTTCAACAATAATAGCCGTTGCCACATCACCAAAGATAAAGTGGCTATCTCTATCGCGTAAATTAATTTGCGGAAAGTTGAGTTCAGGGTTAATCACTAAAACTGTTTTTGCCGTATCGCCATACAAAGCATTTGAGGCATTCATAATACCGAATGTTGCTGAAGAACAAGCAACAAGCATATCGTAGGCCCAACCTTTACAACCTAATTCTTTCTGTACTTCTATCGCAATAGCAGGGTATGCACGTTGCGTATATGCACATGCAACAATAATTAAGTCTATATCGTCTGCCGTTTTGTTGGCTGCTGCCATGGCTTGTCTTGCCGCACCAACTGCCATTTCAGCTTGTGCTGATAATTCATCATCACTGCGCTGTGGAATAAAAGGCATCATCTTTTTAGGGTCAAGGGCCCCGTCTTTATACATAACATAGCGACTTTTAATACCTGAAGCTTTTTCAATAAACTCACTTGATGAAGGTTTTAAAGCCGTTAACTGCTCGCTGTTTATAGCTTCTTCATTTTCAGCATTATAATTTTCAACATACTGATTAAAGGCAATGACTAATTCATCATTTGAAATACTATGTGGTGGGGTAAATAAGCCTGTGCCACTAATTACAATTGACATATTTTTTGCTCCGATAAGAATTATCTATTTCTAGTGGTCGTACCTTCTTACTTATTTAATCAAAGTTCAAGGTTTTCTGGTCTTTTAATTGATGTCATGTGGATATTCTTAGGTAAATAATTTTTTCCTTACCATTGCACGATAATCCCTTGGCGTCAGTTTTAACTGCTTTTTAAAGAGTCGGGTTAATTGTCCTTGGTCTTGATAGCCCACTTGAAAAGCTATTTCTTGTATAGATAAATTACTGGATGCCAGTAAGTCTTTTACCGTTTCAACTCTAACCTTTTGCCAATAATGAGATGCTTTAACGCCAGTGGCATTTTTGAAGCGTCGGCTAAACGTTCTATGACTAATGCTAAATTGAGATGCAAGCTCGGTAAGCGATAATGTCGATGAAAGATTAGTACGCATCCAAAACTGAATTTGAGTGATCAATTCGTCAGGATGACGATCGACTGCTCCTTCTAAATATCGTTGCTCTTCGTAAGGTTTGCGTATTTCATGTGAGAAGTTTCGCTCTACATGCTGAGCCGCCGACTCACCGTAAGTTTGATGAATAACATGTACGGTAATATCGGCTAAAGCATTTAAGCTCGCTGCACAGTAAATTCGTTCAGATTGTGTGATAAAAAAATCAGGTTTCAACTCAACCTTTGGATAATACCGTTTGAATTGATCAACGTAATGCCAATGTGTTGTTGCAGAGTGATGATCGAGCAAACCAGATTCTGCGATAAAACAAACACCAGTGCCGCCACCAATAAGTGTTGCACCTTTATGCCACATGTTATTTAGCCAATTTATAATTTTAGGGTGTTTTTTAATTAATGGGCGAGGGTTACGCCAAAGACTCGGTATAAAAATATAATCAGGGCTTTGTGCATGTTCAATATCAGTATCGGGAAATAATTTGATCAATGCCCTTGTTCGAACAGGCGCTAATTCTTCACTCACCATTTCTATATTAAGTTTCGGAGCACTCCTATTTTCCCTGCGAGCAAAAGCCTCTCCTGCCCTAAGCATCTCAATAGGTAAGCTGACACTAGTTGCCAACATGTGATCATAAAGAATCAATGAAACATTTACGGTTTTACGACCTGTTTTTAGTGGCATATCAATAACCTTTATAATAACTGGCTGTTATTGTGTTGTTTTTGGCTGAAAAATACAATTAATTGATTGTGTTTCTTTTTACACTAGGCGGTAAGAGTTAAGACTAAAGTATTAAAGAGAATTATAAATGAATGCATTACCTATTATTGTTGGCATGGGCGGCGTAAACGCAGCGGGCCGTACCTCATTTCATCAAGGCTTTCGTCGAATTGTTATCGACAAGTTGACTGCTGAAGCACGCCAAGAAACTTTTGTTGGCCTAGCTACCTTGATGAACATTTTAACATATCAAGAAGATAAATTAGTTGATGCAGATGGTAATGCTGTTGCATTAAGTGACGTTGAAAGTCGCTTTGGCCAACAAATTCTTGATGGCACACTTATTCGTAAAATTGAAAATAATCACTTCGATCCAGACGCAACGCATTGCCATACCAAAATTACAGCAGCGCCAAGCGGCGAAAACATTACGTTTGAATTGAAAGAGAAAGAGCTACCTAAGCCACTTCCACGTTCTTGGAAAGTAACGCCACTTGAAGATAAGCGCGTTAAGGTTGAAATTACTGACAATTTAGAAATTAAACACAGCAGTTATCGCGACAACCCAATTAAAGCCGCTGGACAATTACCTACTGGTTTTGAACCTTCTAAACTTTATAACAGCCGTTATCAGCCTCGTGGCTTACAAACGACTATCTTTGGTGCTGCTGATGCAATTCATTCAACAGGTTTTAGCTGGGATGAGATTTTAGAAAAAGTTAGTCCAGATCATGTCGGTACTTATTCATCTTCTGCTTTCGGTCAAATGCAATCTGAAGGTTTAGGTGGCATGTTACAAAACCGTTTAAACGGCGATCGTGTTACGACTAAAAATTTAGCGCTAGGTTTAAACACCATGTCGGCTGACTTTATTAACGGTTATGTTACTGGCAGTGTAGGAACAACGTCGACTGCAACAGGTGCTTGTGCAAGTTTCCTTTATAACTTACGTAATGCTGTTCAAGATATTAAATCAGGTCGCGTACGTGTTGCTATTGTTGGCAGCAGTGAAAGCCCAATTACGCCGGAAATTATCGAAGGTTTCGGTAATATGAGCGCACTGGCAAATGAAGAAGGTTTGAAAAAGCTTGATGGCATTACCGAAGGTCAAGCGGATCATCGTAATACGAGTCGTCCATTTGGCGAAAACTGTGGCTTTACGATTGGTGAAGCAGCGCATTTTCTCGTGATTATGGATGATGAGTTAACAGTTGAGCTAGGTGCTAAACCGTTAGGTTCAGTCGCAGACGTTTTCATTAATGCTGATGGTGTTAAAAAGTCTATTACTGCTCCTGGTCCAGGTAACTACATTACCATGGCGAAATCAGTGGCACTCGCAAAAAGTATTTTAGGTGATGAAGCGGTACAGGAACGTAGCTTTATTCTTGCTCACGGTTCGAGTACACCGCAAAATCGTGTAACAGAGTCTTTAATTTACCATCGTTTAGCTGAAACCTTTGATATTAATAACTGGCCTGTAGCTGCACCAAAAGCCTTTGTTGGACACACTATTGCTCCTGCAAGTGGTGATCAAATTACTATGGCACTTGGAGTTTTTGCACACAATATTATGCCGGGTATTACAACGATCAAGTCAGTAGCTGATGATGTTTATAATGAACGTTTGAATATCGCACTTGATCACTGGCAGTGTGAAGCGATGGACGTTGCTTTTATTAACTCGAAAGGTTTTGGTGGTAATAACGCCACAGCAACATTACTTTCGCCAAACGTAACAAGCGCAATGATAGAAAAACGTTACAATATTGAAACTATGACTCGTTATAAAGAAAAGTTAGCGAGTGTAGAAGCTAAACAAAACGTTTATCAAGAAAAAGCGAATAACGGACAGTTTGAATTGATTTACAAATTTGGTGTGGGTGTTTTAGGTGATGATGATATTGAAATTAATTCTGAAAACATTTCAATGACAGGTTTTACAAATCCTATTGAATTACCAAACAATAACCCGTTTGAAGATATGACTTAGTTATTCTCAAGTATCTATTATTAAGGGTTAAGGCTTTTGAATGCCTTAACCCTTTTTTGTATGACTATAAGCAATAACGTTGAATCATTTTTGCTAATATAACGTCAGTTTTATCAATTTCACTATGCGCTAAAAATTCATTAGGTTGATGGGCTTGGTCAATAGAGCCAGGACCTAGCACAATAGTTTGACAGCCGAGTTGTTGAATGAAAGGTGCTTCTGTTGCGTAATTCACTGCACAGCATTGATGACCGCTTATTTCTTCTGCTAATGAAACTAGCCCACTTGATTTATTTTGCTCGAAACTAGGAGAGCTCGGATCAAGTTCAGCAAATGAAACCCTGCTGGGGTATTTTTCAGCTAATGGTTTTAATGCTTCAGCCAGTAATTGAATCAGTTCGCTATCAGCCATACCCGGCAGCGCGCGCATATCAATATCTAACACGCAGTGTCCGCAAATTCGGTTGGCATTATCACCCCCATGTATTGCACCTAAGTTAAGCGTGGGTTCTTTTACATCAAAAGCTTGGTTACTATAATTGTGTGCAAGCCTTTCTTTAAGTTGCATTAATTGACCAATCACTTGGTGCATAATCTCAATTGCATTGACGCCTAAATTTGGTTTACTTGAATGCCCTGACTCACCTTGAATAGTTATGCGATGTGACATGTGACCTTTATGCATGATAACAGGGACTAAATTTGTTGGCTCACCAATGATGGCAACATCAGGTTTTATGTCTTTATTTTGGGTGAAAAAACGCGCGCCTGCCATGGTTGTTTCTTCATCTGCGGTGGCTAAAATATAAAGAGGCTTTTTCAACTTCTCAGATGTTAAACCCTTGCAAGCTTGTAAAATAAAAGCAAAGAAACCTTTCATATCACATGTACCTAATCCATAAAACTTATCATCTTGATTCACAATTTTAAAAGGATCTGACTGCCAACGGTTTTCATCAAAAGGGACGGTATCACTATGTCCTGCTAGTAATAACCCACCTTCACCACTTCCCAATTTTGCTAATAAATTATATTTATTACGTGTTCCTGGTACCGCTTGAATGTCGATATTAAAATCGAGTTGCTCAAACCATGTAGCCAAGAGTTGAATAACAGCTAAATTACCTTGGTCCCAGCTCTCTTGACTTGAGCTGATTGAAGCACTCGCAATAAGTTGAGTTAATGAATCGGTAAAATTTGGTAGGTTTTTCATAGTGGCTCACAATTTCAAATAAGAACAAAGAAAAAACTTGTGGGTAGTTATGCTTATTTGTTGCATAACGAGTCATCAAGTGTTACTTTCTCATTCTAGTGTAAATAACCTAATAAAAGAAGGCTATTGAAAATAATTTGTTTTCTCTTTTTATTAGGTCGATAAAAATTAATAGATGAGGTTGTATGAAAGTCGCGGTTATTGGAGCAAGTGGATACGTTGGTGCTGAGCTTATTAGTTTATTGTGCGCGCACGACAAAATTTCCCTTGAATACTTACTGGTTTCTGAAAACAGTAGCTCGGCAGATATGACTTTTTCGCAATTGCATCCGCGTTATTTAGGTGTATGTGATTTACCACTCGTATGTTTCTCGCAACATTGGTTTGATGAAACAGCTCAAGAACTTGATGCGGTATTCTTTGCGACACCTCATGAGTTTAGTGCCGATTGGGCACAAGCATTTGTTGAAAATGGTGTGAAGGTATTCGATCTTTCGGGCGGTTTTCGTTTAAAAAATAGCGACGATTACCCAACATTCTATGGTTTTGAGCACAAAAATTTATCGGCGCTTGCGCAAGCAAAATATGGTTTAGCTGAATGGCAACAAGATGATATCGCCAATACTCAATTAGTTGCTGTTCCGGGGTGTTACCCAACAGCGAGTTTATTGTCGCTTAAACCGATTACTTCAAATAATTATCACGTTGAAAATTCACTCATTGTTGTTAATGGAATTAGCGGAGTGAGTGGGGCTGGCAGAAAAGCATCGTTAGCGACCAGTTTTTATGAAGTGAGTTTAACGTCTTACAATATTTTACAGCACAGGCATCAACCCGAAATAAGTCAAGAAGCCAATGCCCAAGTTATATTTAATCCGCATCTTGCGCCTTATAAAAGAGGGTTAATGGCGACGGTAACATTGCAGATTAAAGCAGGCGTTACTACTCAACAAATTGATGACGCGTTCGTCAGTGCTTATCAAGATAAACCGCTTGTTCGTTTAACAGGTGCTTGGCCAAAAATAGATAATGTTGCAAATACACCTTTTGCCGATGTGCATTGGCAAGTGGATGAAGAAAAACAAGTGGTAGTGGTGAGTTGTGCCATTGACAATTTGTTAAAAGGTGCAGCTTCACAAGCAATTCAATGTGCAAATATTTCTCTAGGTTTACCGAGTGAATATAGTTTGTTGAATAATGTAATGTTGGAAAATAACTCATGAGTGATTTAATAAAAGAATCAGTAAATAGTAAATCCAACAAACCGTTAGTGATCAAAATTGGTGGTGCGATTCTTGAAAAAAAAGATGCATTAGCTGATTTATTAAAAATTATAGCGTCATTAAAAAATCAATCTGTGGTGTTAGTTCATGGTGGTGGTTGTGTGGTTGATGAAATGCTCAGCCAAGCAGGTTTTACTACTGAAAAGAAGCACGGCTTAAGGGTTACACCTAAAGAACAAATGCCACTTATTGCTGGCGCATTAGCCGGTAGTGTCAATAAAGCTATCGTTGCAACAGCAGCAAGTTTGAATATGCAAGCTGTTGGTTTATCACTTATCGATGGCGATATGGTTTCTTGTAGTTTAAGTGATAAAGAGTTAGGTATGGTGGGTGAACCAAGCGCTCATAACAGTAAATTACTCGATACGTTATTAAACGCAAACTTCTTACCCATTGTTTCTTCTATTGGTTCTTTAGCTAATGGGGATTTAGTTAATGTTAATGCTGACGATGCGGCTGTAGCAATTTGTAAACTACTCAATGCAGAGCTATTACTACTTACCGATGTTAACGGCGTTAAAGATGCAAATGGTGAGTACATTGATTCACTCAATAAAGCACAGGCCAATTTGTTAATCGAAGAAGGTATTATTGCTGGAGGTATGACAGCAAAAGTTAATGCGGCATTAAATGCGGCAAGTCAGTTACGACGAAGTATCGCGGTTGCCAGTTGGCAGTCGCCACAACAAATTATCAACTTAATAAAGGGTGATGCAATCGGAACACGCATTCAACCTCATTAACAATAATTAAGTAACGCTTAATTTAATACTTTTTCGGATAGGAATTACCATGTCACAAGTACAAAACAAACTAGAAAATTTTTTAGCTGATGACCAACTTACTAAAACACAAATAACAGATCTTATTGCATTAGCAATAAGCATTAAAAACCACCCTATAGATTACAGCCAAGCATTAGCGGGTAAGTCTGTTGCAATGATTTTTGAGAAACCCTCGTTAAGAACGCATGTTAGTTTTGATATGGGTATTAACAAATTGGGCGGACATGCTCTATATTTGGGGCAACAAAACGGCAAGTTAGGTGAACGCGAAAGAGTTAGCGATTATGCTAAAAATCTTTCTTGTTATGCCGATGCTATCGTCGCGCGTGTTTTTGATAACAGTTCGATTGAAGGTCTCGCTGAACATGCAAGTATTCCAGTGATTAATGCACTTTGTGATATTTACCATCCATGCCAAGCGTTAGCAGATTTTGTGACTTTGCAGGAAAATTTCGCAGATTTATCGAAAGTTAAACTAGCCTATGTAGGTGATGGTAATAATGTTTCTAATTCACTGATGTTTATGGCGGCAATATTAGGCGTTGATTTTACGTTGGTGTGTCCTAAAGGGCATGAACCAGAAGATACATTATTGAAGAAAGCGAAAGCTTTTGCAGATGAATCAGGTAGTAAGTTGGTACTTACATCAGACGTTGAAAGTATAGGGCAACAAGATGCTATTTATACTGACACTTGGGTATCTATGGGTGACGAAGATCCCAGTAAAAAAGCTGCACTTTTAGAAAAATTTGCACCTTACCAAGTGAATCATAAAATGATGGAAAAGAGTGGTGCAAGTATTGTTATGCACTGCCAACCTGCACATTTAGAAGAAGAGATAACAACAGCGCTTTTTGACAGTGAAATGTCGGTGGTTTTTCAAGAAGCTGAAAACAGAATGTGGGCGCAGAATGCTGTGCTAGTAACACTTTTAGCGAACTAAGGTTCGATACAACAAATTTAAGAATTAATAGGAAAAGACAATGGCTTTAGCAAAAAAACAAATCAAAAAAGTAGTATTAGCATATTCAGGTGGATTAGATACATCGGCGATTATTCCATGGTTGAAAGAAAACTATGAAGGTTGTGAGGTTATCGCATTTTGTGCTGATGTTGGTCAAGGTGATGAAGAACTTGAAGGCGTTAAAGAAAAGGCGTTGGCTTCTGGGGCATCTGAATGTTATGTAGTTGATCTAAAAGAAGAGTACGTAAAAGAATATATTTACCCTATCTTGAAAACAGGTTCAGTGTACGAAGGTCAATATTTATTAGGTACGTCAATGGCACGTCCTATTATTGCTAAAGCACACATAGAAGTTGCTTTAAAAGTCGGTGCAGATGCTGTTTGTCATGGTTGTACGGGTAAAGGTAACGATCAAGTTCGTTTTGAATCTTGTTTTGCAGCCCTTGCTCCAGAGTTAACGGTTATTGCACCTTGGCGTGAGTGGGACATGGTTTCTCGTGAAGATTTACTCGATTACCTTGCCGAGCGTGACATCCCTTGTTCAGCTTCATTAACTAAAATTTATAGCCGTGATGCAAATGCGTGGCATATCTCTCATGAAGGTGGCGAATTAGAAGACCCATGGTGTGAGCCATCAAAAGAAGTTTGGACAATGACAGTCGATCCAATGGATGCGCCAGACGAAGCTGAAAAAGTACAGTTAAGTTTTCTTGAAGGTGAATTAGTTGCTATTGACGGCAAAGACTTCTCTCAAAGCGGAGAGGGTGCATATGAAGCGCTTATGTATCTAAATGCAAAGGGTGCAGCACATGGCGTAGGTAGAATCGACATTGTTGAAAACCGTTTAGTGGGCATGAAATCTCGTGGTTGTTATGAAACACCAGGTGGCACTATTTTAATGGCTGCTTACAAAGGTTTAGAAACGCTTATTCTCGATAAAGAATCTCTTAAATATCGTGAATCAGTAGGTCTTGAATTTTCACATGTTATTTATGATGGACGTTGGTTTACACCACTTGCTAAAGCACAGCTAGCTTCTGCAGCATCTTTCGCTGAAAAATTAACAGGTGACGTTGTTGTTAAATTATACAAAGGCATGGCGCAAGTTATTCAACGTCGCTCACCAAACAGTTTATATTCTGAAGCGTTTGCTACTTTTGGTGCCGACGATGTTTACGACCAAAAACATGCGGAAGGTTTTATCCGTTTATTCAGTTTATCAAGCCGTATTACTGCGCTATCTCAAAATGGCTCTTTAAAAGATAAGGCAGAATAACAATGGCTTTACTTATGAGATGCGGTGGACGTTATAACGTCGCTAGCCCCCTTGATAATATGAAGAGTGTTTCTGCAAAAGATTGGAGTAAATAACTATGGCTTTATGGGGCGGACGTTTTAAAGGACAACCAAGTTTACAGTTTAAAAAATTTAATGACTCGCTACCGGTAGATTACCGTATGGCAGTACAAGATATTGTCGGCTCTATTGCTTGGGCACACTCTATTCATGAAGTGGGTATTATTGATGATGATGAGTTACTACGTTTAACTGCAGCACTTCAAGAATTGAAAGTATCAGTTGAAGAGAATCCTAAACAAATTTTGTTATCTGATGCAGAAGATATTCATAGCTGGGTAGAGATTCAGCTTATTGAAAAAACCGGTGATTTAGGTAAAAAGCTCCATACTGGCCGTAGTCGTAACGATCAAGTAGCGACAGATTTAAAGCTTTGGTGTAAAGAAACGGGCGGCGATTTATTGTTTGCTCTAGTGAATTTACAACAAGCGATGATGAACTTAGCTGAACGTGAAAAAGATACTGTGTTACCAGGCTACACCCATTTACAAAGAGCACAGCCAATAACGTTTGGTCATTGGTGTTTAGCTTATGTAGAAATGTTTAACCGTGATATTGGCCGTTTAAAAGATGCACTTTATCGTTTAGATGTTTCACCATTAGGTTCTGGTGCACTAGCGGGAACTGCGTATCCAATAGACAGAAATGCTCTAGCAAATCGTTTAGGTTTTAGAACGGCAACAATGAACAGCCTAGATGCGGTTTCTGACAGAGATCACGTTATTGAATTGTTGGCCTCAGCCAGTATTTCAATGATGCATTTATCACGTTTTGCTGAAGATTTAATTTTCTATAATTCTGGTGAAGCGGGCTTTGTAGAAATGAGTGACTTGGTGAGTTCTGGTTCATCATTAATGCCACAAAAGAAAAACCCTGATGCCTGTGAATTAATTCGTGGTAAATCTGGCCGTGTATTTGGTGCACTAACAGGCATGTTAACCACAATGAAAGCGTTAGCGCTTGCATACAATAAAGATATGCAAGAAGACAAAGAAGGTTTATTTGACGCGCTTGATACTTGGCAAGAATGTATGGAAATGGCAGTTTTAGTCGCTGATGGTTTGAAAGTAAATCGTTCACGTACATTAGCTGCAGCTCAACAAGGTTATGCAAACGCAACAGAACTTGCTGATTATTTAGTAGGTAAAGATATTCCGTTCCGTGAAGCACATCATATTGTCGGTGAAGTCGTTTTAGCGGCTATCGATAAAGGTGTACCGTTAGAAGATTTAACCATAAGCCAATTAAAAGAATTCAGCGATAAAATTGAGCAAGATGTTTATCAGCACCTTTCCATTGAATCGACGCTTAATAAGCGTGAAGCACTTGGTGGAACTTCTCGTTCGCAAGTTGAAAAAGCGCTGGCGACAACACAGTCAGGCAATGAAACTATTTTAAATGAACAAGTTGTAGGTGCGCCGGGTAAGCAAAGAACTGAAATAGCCCTGAAGCAAGTAAAACAACGTTTGAACGCTCAGCGTGCTGCCGCTATGTCTGTGCGTCGAGCTAGAATGTCTGATGTTGATTGTATTCATCAATTAGTCAATTTGTGGGCTGGCAAAGGTGAAATACTGCCACGTACTCGTAACAATATTATTCATGATATTCAGAATTTTGTTGTTGCTGAGCTTGACGGTAAAGTTGTTGGCACTGCATCGCTTTACATATATCAAACAGGCTTAGCAGAGATACGCTCAGTTGTAGTTGAAGATAGCGCGCAGAAACAAGGTCAAGGCGAAGCACTTATTCAATATTTGCTAGAGTTCGCTTATCAAATGGAATTAGAGCAAATAATTGTTTTAACCTACATTCCACAATATTTTGAGCAACTTGGCTTTAACTTAATTGATAAAAGCTCGTTAGCAGATAATATTATTGAAGATAGTGAACCCAGCCCACATAAAGACCCTGCTGATGAAGTAGCGATGGAATATATCGTAGGTCAAAGTAAGTAATGCTATAAGGGTTTGTCCTATTAGTGTTAAGTAACTAGGTAGTAACAACTGAAAAATGAAGAGCATGAATAATAACGAACAAAACTATGTGAAGTGGTTTAGAAATGCCGCGCCTTATATTAATGCGCATCGTGGAAAGACAGTGGTACTTATGTTTGGTGGTGAGGCGGTGCTTCACCCTAATTTCGCCAATATTATTCACGATATTTCTTTGTTGCGCAGCTTGGGCGTTAAATTAGTTTTAGTTCATGGTGCAAGGCCACAAATTGAAGAACGCATGGAGCAGAGAAACATTACCCGTAATATTGAAAATAATATTAGAGTAACGGATGCTGAAACATTGGTTGCTGTTAAAGATGCTACAGGGTCAATGCGACTTCATATCGAGGCTTTGCTCACCATGGGGTTAGTTAATTCTCCAATGCATGGTTCGCAAATTCGCGTAAGCACGGGAAATTTTGTCATTGCTAAACCCATTGGTGTTCGCGAAGGTGTTGATTATAAATATACCGGTAATGTAAGAAAAATTGACGCTGAAGGTATTCATACTCAGCTTGATTACGGCTCGATAGTCTTATTATCACCGATTGGATATTCTTCAACAGGAGAAGTTTTTAATCTCGCACTTGAAGATGTTGCTACTCAAACAGCGTTAGCCTTGAAAGCCGACAAATTGATCACCTTTACAGAAGAAGATGGCTTAATGGATGAGTCAGGTGAGCTTATTCGAAGCTGTAGTGTCCGAAGGGTGAAAACGTTATTAGATGATAAAGATTGTCATGTACGTCAATCATTATTAAGAGCTATCATCCAAAGCGGCGAAAATGGTGTGGAACGTTGTCATTGTGTAAGTTACCAGAGTGATACTGCTTTATTACAAGAGTTGTTTACACGCGATGGTGCAGGAACTTTGATCGCTAAGGATCATAAAGAGCAAGTTTGTACGGCAAGTATTGATGACGTAGGTGGTATTCTAGAGCTGATTGCGCCTTTAGAGGCTGAAGGTATTTTGGTCAAACGATCTCGTGAGCTACTTGAAGTTGAAATTGACCGTTTTACGGTACTCAAAAAAGAAGACGTTATTATCGCTTGTGCTGCTTTATATCCTTATCCTGAAGCTAGTTCCGGTGAAATAGCTTGTGTAGCAATACATCCTGATTATCGTAATGGTAATAGAGGAGAGCGTTTGATGAATGCATTAGAAGTTAAAGCGAACGAACAACACTTGTCGTCTTTATTTGTATTAACAACGGTCAGCGGTCATTGGTTTCGCGAACAAGGTTTTATTGAAAGTTCAATGGAAGATTTACCTGAAGGTAAAAAACAAATGTATAACTTTCAACGAAAATCTAAAGTATATATAAAGCAGATATAATCAAAGCGACAATAAAAATTATTGTCGTCTTTGATATCAACAATTTATTATCTACATCAAAAATGTCGCTTTTATAGCGGCATTTTTAGTTTTTGGTTTTAGGTGTAAACTTTTTGTGTTTGCTTATCTGTACAATAAAGTACTAACTTAGCATTTTTTATTCTTCAAAAATGAGTTCAAATGTAACAGGATTGTTTCATCTTCTTTACTTTTAGGGCATATTGTTAGTTGCAGGCATCATTTATTTGTAGGGCTTACTACTTTCAATGTTTATATTTAGATTCTTATTTCTTCCTCTAATTACCTTTGGGGCTGTTTTACTGACTTCTTTTACCCTTCAAGCGGAAACTGATTTCGCACTTGAAGGCGGTAATGAATTTACAGCCAAGTTGTTATCTGAATATGGTCGAATAAGCAATTTTCTATATAAAAACAATAACGAAGAAGAAGACACTGGTTATATTAAAGTTGAACCTTCCATCTTTATCCAAACACAGTTGTCACGGCATTTAATACAATTAGAAGCGAATATGAGTCACTATAAATTTAGTGATTTTAGTGAAGATGACCATAGTGATTTCTTATTTAAGCCGAATTATTATTTTAAAATTGATAACAATAAAACATTGTTTGCTGATATTAAATTACAAGAAAATTATGAATACCGAGGTACAGATTTATCTTTAGGTGATGCAAGTTCAATATCAACTGGGGATGATAAAAAAACGGTTGCAGCAAATATTGGGTATTTATATGGTCAAATAGATTCAGTGGCAAAATTAAAGCTATCACTTGGCCAAGAAAACTTTCGTTATATAACACGCAGAGATCAAAACCAGTTACTTGACCGTGTAGATAGAACTGCTGCAGCTAGATTTGATTATTTGATGTCAGGTAAAACATATTTCGCAGTGGATTTAGAATACATTCAAGCAAAATTTACAAATAATAAAACGTTAAATAATGATGGTTATTCCCTATTGGTTGGAATGAAATGGCAATCGACGGCAGCTACCCAGTTAGAAGCACTGTTGGGTTACCAAACGTTAACGTTTGAAAATAATTCATTTGCAAGTGATAGTGCCTTGAAATGGCGAGTTGATTTGAATTGGCAGCCAACACTTTTTAATAAAATCAATATAAATACACAAAGAAATTATGAAACAACGAACCGTATTGAAGATAGTTATAGGGTTGTTGATAGTACTAACTTCCAAGTTGCTCATCAATTCACCGATTATTTTCAAATATCTGCGACTATAGGTTATAGGCAAGAAGAAATTATTTTAATTGATAGAACAGATAGAGAAGATTATTTGTACTCAGAGATTAAGCTTAATTATCAACGAAATGATTGGTTAACTGTATTCGCAGGTTTTACTTTTACGGAACTTGAGGCCAGCGAAGAACAGCTAAATAACCAAGGTAATAGCTTATCAGTAGGTTTTAGTGTTATTATTTAATATTGGATGAAAAATATGCGTTTTTGGGTTCCTTCACTAATTTTAATGTTTTTTTGCTTCTTGTGTCAGGCAAATGACTATGTACTGGGGCCTGGCGATAAATTACACATTGTTGTTTATGGAGAAGATGACTTAACGACCGATGTGAAAATTGATAAATCAGGTCTTATTTCTTTTCCTTTTTTAGATGATATACAAGTTGTTGGTTTATCGACTAAAAAAGTAGAACGTATAATAAGAGAAGGCCTGTTAGTGGATTATATTGTAGACCCACAAGTGTCTGTTTCTATTGCTATGTATAGGCCGTTTTTTATCCACGGACAAGTTAAACGACCGGGTGGTTATCCTTACCAAGATGATTTAACGTTGGATAAAGCCATTGCAATAGCAGGTGGTTTATCAAACAGAGCGTCAAGTTCTGAGTGGAAAATAACGCGGCTGGTTAATGGGGTTAAAGTGACGTTAGAAGGTAACGTAACTAGTGAAATTCGCCCCGATGATATTATAAAGATAGAGCAAAGTTTCTTCTAGAAACTAAAACCTAAAGAGAAAAGGATTTTCGACAACTTTATTAGGCCACATTAATGTGCGGTCGTTATAAATAATAATGAGCAGTAATGTTGAACGATAATCAAAGCATAAATTTTAACGCCCCGAACGAGGAGGTCGCTTTAAAAGAAGTTTTGAGCCCTCTTTGGACTCGAAGGTGGAAAATTGTGTTCTTCACATTATTCATTTCATTAATCGTGGCTTTTTACGTTTCTTTACTCAAACCTTCTTACCGAGCGACTGCCATATTACAAATAGGCAGTAACAAGCCTGCGAATACATTATCAATTAATGACGCTTTTAATGAGACCAGCGCCAGTAAAGAACAAGTTAAAACTCAGTATGAATTATTAAAATCAAGAAAATTTGCTGAACGTGTTATTGCTAGTTTAAATTTGGTTGAACATCAAGAGTTTAACAGTGGTAAATATAATGACAAAGTAAGCTTCTTCGCTAACATCGGGAAAAGAAGTGTTAATCCGACTGTAACTAGCTTGATTGGCGCATTTAAAAGTCGCCTCACTATTTCTCCTATTTCTAATACAGAACTCGTTAATATTAGTTTTGTTGCACACACGCCTAAATTAGCGCAAGAAGTGGCTAATCAAATAGGTATTACTTACCTTCAATACCAAGATGAAATTCATAGCGCGTCAAAAGAGTCTACGTCGCAATGGCTAGTCGACCAACTCGAAGAATTAGGTAAGAAACTTGATACATCAGAGGAATCACTACAGGAATATCGTGAAACAGAAGGTATTGTTGATATTTTGGGTGTAGCCGGTCTAGTTAGCTCAGAATTAACCGATTTAACTTCTGCATCAACCCGTGCAGCAAAAACAAAAGATGACTTAGAAGTTGTTTATCAAAGCATTCAAAAACGACGTAAAAATACCTCGCAATTACTTGAACTTCAAGAAATTAGTAATCAGAGTGATTTAGTTCAGTTACGGCGTGCAGATGAAAAAGCAGAACGTAAAATATTTGAACTCTCTAAGCGTTATGGCCCTAAACATCCAAAACGTATTGCAGTCCAAGCCGAGTTAGAATCCTTGCAAAAGCGTATCGTTGAGCTAGTCAATGAGATTGTTATTTCGATTGAGAAAGATTATCTAAACTCAGTTGAAAAAGTGAAAGGAACACAGGTACGTTTGGCTGAAGCAAAAACAGAATATTTACGTTTAAGTAGAAAGCAAAATAGATTTACTAAACTTCAGCGTGAAGTCGATACTAACAAGGAGCTTTATAATAATTATTTAGTCCGTTTAAAAGAAACGGATGCGATGGGGAATTATAAAGCTAACTTTTATGTACGATTTATAGATAAGGCGATTACCCCAACTAGTCGATTTGCTCCTAATAAAGCACTTATGGTGATTATAAGTTTTATCTTATCCTTTGCTGCAATTTCCATTATTATTATCATGCGTGAACTTTTAATGGATACTTTAAATTCCCGTCGTAAGCTCGAAAACTTTACCGAAGCACCTATTCTTGCAGTCTTACCAAAGTTCCAAGCATCAAGTACTGAAAGGAAAGAGGATCCTTACCATACTGATAATCGTTTTACCGAAGCAGTACGAACGTTAAGAACTTCGCTATTATTTAATGGTGAAAGCAAACCCGCAAAAGTAATTGCGATAACATCTTCCGTACCCAATGAGGGTAAGTCAACTGTTGCCCTGCATTTAGCGCGATCATTTAGTGAAATGGAGAAAGTTCTACTCATTGAAGCTGATATGAGACATCCAACGGTCGCTAGAAATATGAATTTGAACCCACACCGACCGGGGCTATCAAATTTATTAGCAAAAACTCATCAAATTAATGAGTGTATTATCCGCGATAAGAACTTGAAGTTAGACATTTTAACATCAGGTATTTCTCCTGCTAATCCATTAGCTTTTTTATCAATGAAACGCTTTAATATGCTCATTAAGGTTTTTGGTAACTTTTATGATCGCATCATTATTGAGACTCCTCCGGTAAATGCAGTGAGCGATGCTGTTATTATTTCAAAATTAGTAGAAACGGTTCTATATGTCGTTCATGGTGAAAAAACTAAACGAGAACAAATTACAACCGGGTTGCGTATGCTCAAACAGGTAAATGCACCTATTGAGGGCATTATAATTAATCACAGTCAAAGTATAGACTCTGATAAATATCAAAATAAGTACTACAACGAGCGTAGTAATAACATCGTTAAACTACCTGTACGTAAACAAGGTTAATGCTTTTCTAGATATTAAGCTCTTCCGCTTATTCAAAACTTAGGTAGAATAAGAAAAAGTTTTTACCAGTATCGTACTTCTACTTATAATATGAAATCACAGCAACAATTTTCCCTACAAAAACATAATAGCTTTGCGATAACTGCAACGACACCCGTTATTTATTATCCAAAAACTATCCAAGAACTAAAATCATTAACTACGGTTACTAAAGGAATATTTTATATTTTAGGAGAAGGTAGTAATACGCTTTTTGTTGAAGATATTACCCCTGTAATAATTAACCCTGATTTTTTAGGGATAAATATCAGTGAAACAAATGATTATTATGAGGTGAGTGCGGCATGTAGTGAGAATTGGCATGATTTAGTTTGCTTCTGTATTAAAAAGGGAATTAACGGTCTAGAAAATCTAGCGCTCATTCCTGGGAGTGTCGGCGCTGCTCCAGTACAAAATATCGGGGCTTATGGTGTAGAAATAGCTGACTTTATTGAGAGCGTTACTTGGTTTGATTTTGGTAAAAACAAATCTGTACAATTAACTCGTCAAGAGTGCCAATTCGAATATCGGAATAGTATTTTCAAACAGAACTTGAAAAATAAAGGCATCATCACAAATGTTACTCTTCGTTTTATAAAAAAATGGCAGGCAAAACTAAGCTATCAAGGGTTGAATCGTTTATCTGAAAATTGCAACGCTTTAGATATCATGAATGCGGTTATTGAATTAAGAAACAGCAAATTACCAGATCCTAAAATTATTCCAAACGCAGGGAGCTTTTTTAAAAACCCTGAGGTTTGTAGTGACCAATTCAATTTATTGAAAGACCGTTTCCCCGAACTTCCATTTTATCCACAAAAGAATGGTAACGTTAAATTGGCGGCAGGATGGTTAATTGAAAAAGCAAATTTAAAAGGGTATCAGATGAATGGTGCTGCTGTGCATAACAAGCAAGCACTAGTGCTAACAAATATAGAATCAGCTAAAGGTGAAGATATTAAAAATTTAGCGATTTATGTACAAAAAACGATTTTCGATAATTTCGGTATCAGCCTTCAGCCAGAGGTGAGAATGATCGCTGAGCAAGGTGAAGTATTTTTAAAGGAAATACACTGATCATGGCTAAAGTTATCCAAGAAAAACTTATTCAATATTTATCTAGTGGTCAGTTTTTTTCAGGGCAATGGCTAGGAGAGCAACTAGGCGTAAGTCGTGCCGCCATATCAAATCACATTTCTTCATTAGTAGATATGGGGCTTGATATTTATAGTGTTACTGGGAAAGGGTATAAACTATCTGAACCTTTAACTTTATTAGATGAAGCCAATATTCAGCATAAGCTGCTCGAACTGGGTCAGAAAAATAAAGTAGAAGTACATAATATTATTGACTCAACGAATAGCTATTTACTACGTCGTTTACCTAATCAAAATCATAATTTACAAGTATGTTTAGCTGAATATCAAGATTCAGGTCGAGGTCGTAGAGGCCGAAAATGGACCTCCCCCTTTGGCTCGCATATATATATGTCGATGTATTGGTTTTTAGAACAGGGCATGGCTGCGGCAATGGGGCTTAGTGTTGTATCAGCATTGGCAGTGAGCGATGCTATAAAAGATCTTTATCAAATTGATGTACAGTTAAAATGGCCTAACGATATCTATTTTGACGGTGTGAAGTTAGCAGGCATTCTTATTGATTTAGAAGGGCAGGCGCTTGAACCGTGCCATTGTGTTATTGGTATTGGCTTGAACATTAATATGCCTGAGAAAAGTGCCGAACAAGTTGACCAACCATGGACAGATTTACAAGAAGTCATTAATAAAAATATAACTAATGCCGAGTACAAAAATAAGAACTTCATTGACCGAGATGAATTAGCAGCGACTTTAATCGAAAAACTTTCTTTAAGGTTACAGCAGCATCAAAATGAAGGTCTACTAACAATGGTTGATGAGTGGGCTAACCATGATTATTATTTCAATAAGCCCGTCAGATTAATCACCGGCACCCGAGATAAAAAAGGGATATGTCGAGGAATTAATAACCAAGGGGCATTATTATTGGAAGTTGACGGTCAAATTTCTCCCGTTTATGGTGGTGAAGTAAGTTTGAGGGGAGAGTGATGAGATTACTTGTTGATATAGGCAATACTCGTACAAAGTATACTGTTGAGCAACAGGGGAAATTATCAGTTATTCAAACTGAACGTAATGAAGATATCAATCAGAAATGGCTAGAAAATATAACCGTATCGGTTAAAGTTATTATAGTTGCGAGCGTGAGTGAAGAGCATTTAGTTGATGTGTTTTTAACGTATGCTAAAAAACATTCCATTGAATTTTTTAACGTAAAAAGTGAAAGTAAACGTTTTGGTGTCACCTCTAGTTATAAAACCCCTACAACTTTAGGCGTCGATCGTTGGTTAACACTTCTTGCAGCTAACTTTATTTATAAAAATGAAAGTATACTCATTGTAGATGCGGGAACTGCAACAACCATAGATTTACTTGATCAAAGTGGTAAGCATTTAGGTGGTTGGATTCTTCCGGGGATAGATATTTTATTTAATAGCTTGTTGCTAAACACTTCACAGATTATGGCAACTAAAAAACATCATGTAGATATCTCTTTTGGCAAAAGTACTTCTGATGGAGTGAATAATGCCTGCTGGGCAGCAACTCTCGGCTTTATTAATCAATCGATCACGCAAGCAAAAAAACAAGTTTCTCTCGATAAAATAATACTGACAGGTGGTAATGCAGAAAAATTAAGCATATTACTTTCAGCTAAACACCATATTGTTCATGAGCTTGTATTTATCGGTATGCAACGTTTTTAAGTCCCCTCCTACAATATCATATTGATACTTAGGCGCTACTTTCGACACTGGGCGACTAAAAAACAATCAAAAGTTCAAAAACATGGTTTTTTTTTGTTTTTACGCTTGCAAGGGGCAAAACATTCCACTAGAATTCGCACCACTTAATGTAGTGCCGACTTAGCTCAGTTGGTAGAGCAACTGACTTGTAATCAGTAGGTCGCCAGTTCGACTCCGGCAGTCGGCACC
>CAJWBY010000061.1 GCA_913020705.1 uncultured Colwellia sp. | reverse complement strand
AATATCACGCACTGTAATAAATTGGATAAGATTGTTTTTGTTTGTATCAGCATTCCAAGATTGATAATTAATTGAGTTAATGACTTGATTAATGACGTTTTTGTCTAGCGACAATAGCACTGTGGTACCACCTGATCCCATTCCGAACTCAGAAGTGAAACGCAGTAGCGCCGATGGTAGTGTGGGAGTTCCCATGTGAGAGTAGGACATTGCTAGGATCCAATTATAAAACCCGCTACTTTGTTGCGGGTTTTTTCGTTTATAATCACAAATTAATGCAATTAATGGTGAAAATAATGAACTGGGAAGATGTTAAGCGTAGGAGCTCTGTTCTTACTCAAATAAGACAATTTTTTGAAATAAAGGGAGTAGTTGAAGTTGAAACTCCATCATTATCTCTAGGAACAGTTACAGACCCCTTCCTTGATGCATTTACTTCTCAATATAGCTATTTATCAGATAGTAACGTTAGTTCTTCTACACAGCTCTATATGCAAACCTCCCCAGAGTTTCATATGAAGCGATTAATAGCTTCAGGCTATAAGTGTATTTACCAAATATGCAAAGCATTTCGACATGAAGACTTCGGTCATCATCACAATCCAGAGTTTACTATTCTAGAATGGTACCGTTTAGGTTTCGATCAACATAGCTTAATTGCTGAAGTTAACGAGTTATTGTCGATTGTTTTAGGTACTGGAACATGTGAAAAAATCACTTATCAAGACTTATTTCTTAAGTCAGTTAATGTAGATCCTTTATCAACAAACTTTGAAGAGCTTTATGATGTGATACTAAAACATCAAAAAGGAGCTGAATGGCTATATGAATCAAAAGACTGTGATTTGTTACTCCAATTTATTTTCTCTGAAATAATTGAAGCTGGTATCGGTAATACAATTCCATGTTTTGTTTATAATTTCCCCATCGAGCAAGCTTCACTAGCTAAAGTTTGCCCTAGTGACAGCCGAGTAGCTCAGAGATTTGAATGTTACTTTAAGGGGCTAGAATTAGCTAATGGGTTTAATGAGCTGACGGATGTTGATATTCAACAGCAGAGATTTACTCAAGACAATAAGAAAAGAAAACAGTTAAGTTTACCTGAAAGAGATATAGATAAAAACTTCATTGATGCTCTTCATTTAGGATTACCGCAATGTGCGGGTGTAGCATTAGGAATTGATCGGTTAATAATGATTGCCCTTGATAAGTCATCTATTGAAGATGTAATTACATTTTCAATAGAAAAATCTTAGAAAATTTTGTGATACTATATCAATTGTGATAATATCCGCTTTCTAAAATCACTCGTCAATAAATTACATTAAAAAAAGGGCAAAGAATGCTTGATCGTATTGGAATTACTGCAACTTCGCTTTGTGCCCTTCATTGCATTCTATTACCTGTTTTATTACCAGCTCTACCTCTATTTGGTTTAAGCTTTTTAGCTGATCATGCTTGGGAACATATTTTCCTACTCATCACTGCTGTACTAGGTACCATCGCTTTATTTTCTGGATTCAAAAAATATCATAGACGACTATATCCTTTTTACCTTTTATTTTTGGGTATTGGTATTTATTGGATTAAGCATGACTTTTCAGAAGCCATTCAACCTTACTTTATCGTTATCGGTGCTAGTTTAATTGTTGCTGCACATATTATTAATTTGAAATTATGCAACAGTTGTAAACAGTGCACCAACGATAGTTGTGAGAGTAGTTAATTAAAAGTTAGAGAGTATTATTACAAATCTAACTCTTTTAATTTTCTGGTTAGTGTATTTCTACCCCAACCTAATTTTATCGCTGCTTCTTGCTTTCTTCCTTGGGTAAAGTGTAAAGCCCGCTCAAGTAAAATTTTCTCAAACTCAGGTAATGCAGTATCAATTATATTGATGTTACCTTGTGATAATTGTTCGTCTACCCATCTTTGTAGTGCAACTGGCCAATTGATTACTTCTTCAGTTGTTTTGATTAATGAGGGTTGCTCAGAAAGTTCGCTTGGTAGATCATCTAATAAAATCTCTTTACCACTTCCCATAACGGTCAAATATCGACAAATATTCTCAAGTTGCCGAACATTGCCTGGCCAAGCGCATTGCTCTAGATATGCGAGTGTAGATTTATGTAAAGTCTTTTGTTCAACTTCAAGTTCTTTTGCGGCTAAAAGTAGAAAATGGTTAATCAGTTGCTCAATATCTTCCTTACGCTCACGCAAACTCGGAAGCTGAATCCTGATCACATTCAGACGATGAAATAAATCTTCACGAAAGTCCCCATTATTGACTTGAACTTCTAAATTTTGATGTGTGGCAGCAATAATTCTAACGTCAACCTGAATCGGCAAGTGCCCACCAACTCTATAAAATTGTCCATCTGCTAACACTCGTAATAGTCTAGTCTGAATATCTAAAGGCATATCGCCTATTTCATCTAAAAATAAAGTACCTTTATGCGCTTGTTCAAATCTTCCTTGTCGAACTGCATTAGCACCAGTAAATGCCCCCTTTTCATGTCCGAACAACTCTGACTCGATTAAGTCTTTAGGAATTGCAGCCATATTTAGAGGGATAAAAGGAGCATCTGAACGAGGACTGTGCATATGTAATGCATGAGCAACTAACTCTTTACCCGTTCCGGATTCACCATTGATTAAAACGCTAATACTAGATCGAGATAGGCGACCTATAGCGCGAAAAACTTCCTGCATAGCAGGAGCTGCACCAATAATTCCCACTGAGTCAGGAACTGCAACTAAATGCTTTCGTTTGGCACTTTGTTCACGAGAATGAATTAACCCCCTTCTCGCAAGTGCAATAGCTTCATCTGTGTCAAACGGTTTGGGTAAATATTCAAACGCCCCGCCTTGATAGGCATTCACTGCACTGTCGAGATCAGAATGTGCAGTCATAATTATCACTGGCAAATTGGGGAATTGCTCATGAATACGGTTGAGTAATGTTAAACCGTCTATGTTCGGCATTCTAATGTCTGAAATAATAATTTCTGGCTGCTGATGTTCTAGCGCAACTAGTAAGTCTTCCGGCTTTTCAAAAGAAGCCGCAGATATATTTGCGCCGGATAGTGCTTTTTCTAATACCCATCGAATAGAACTGTCATCGTCTACAATCCAAACTTGTTCAACATTCATTATTATTCTCTTCTTGTAAAGGTAGTAAAATTAGAAACTCTGTATGACCGGGACGGCTAAAACAAGATAGTTTGCCTTTGTGCTGTTGTATTAATGTCTGTGAAATAGATAAACCTAATCCTGTGCCATTGTCACGGGCAGATACCATAGGGTAAAAGAGGGTATCTTGTATTTTTTCTGGAATGCCAGGCCCATTATCAATAATGCTAATTTGGACACATAGTTTTACGCGTTTTCCATTGATGGTCTTGTTGCTTGCTGCACGAGTTTTGAGTGTTATGGTGCATTCAGGAGCAATAATTTGTACGGCGTTGTTAACTATATTAATTACAGCCTGTTGTAACTTATCTTGGTCAAAACTTATTTCAGGTATAGAGGGGTCATAATCTCTAATAATCTTGATCTTTTTAGGATTATTAAAATTTATTAATTGAAATACTTTTTCTAAGACAATATGTATATTTTGCTCTGCCATCTGAGGTAATTGATTAGGGCCAAGTAACTTGTCTACCAAGTTTGTTAAACGGTCGGCCTGTTCAATAATTAATTCAGTATATTCTTTTTGATCTTCTGTGAGTTCTTTGCTAAGTAATTGTGCTGCGCCACGCAAACCACCCAAAGGGTTTTTAATTTCATGAGCTAGTCCACGTATTAAGTCTCGAGCAGATTCCCACTGTTGATGCTGAAAAGCTTCAATACTCATTTGTTTTTGCTGATCTATCTGTTTGAATTCAAGCAATATATGAGGTTGCTTACTGAACTCGACAGATGATGCTGTAATTTCTACTGTTATGCGGCTGTGATCAAAAAATTCAATGGTAACATCACTGTCACTAAACTCTTGCCCTGAGGTAAGCAATTGCTCCAAACGTTCTTTTTTGATAGGAGAATTATAAAATACGGTAGTGATCGGTAAATTGTATAACTTATTAAAACTTTTAATGAGTAATGCTTCGGCAGCAGGATTAACAAATTTAATTGTTAATTCACTGTCGAGTACAACAACAGCTGTAACCATTTGGTTTGGTAGCTTCTGTTGATAGCTAAGTTTTAATTCCGGATCTCTACCGCTGATGCTAGACATAAAAACCTTCTCGCACTAATTTAGTGCAATAAATATATTGATATAGTTACACTTGGTGCAAATTGTATTGAAATTTACTGTTTTTACTTAATTAACCGATGCTCTATGCATATAAAAGGTTATAGGGTTAGATGATGCAATTACCTTGCCTTTTTCATTAAGTAATTTCATTTTTATGATGTGTTCACCTCGATCTATATCTCTTAGGACAAACATGGAATGGGGCTGGGGTTTTTCATAAGGTTTGTTATCTAAATATAATTGAATAGTTAAGCCCTGCTTGAAAATCGGTTTTATACTACCAGTGACATAAACTGAGCCAGTGTTATCTCGGATAGTTGCATTTTCCTTAGGTTGGTTTATTTCTACTTGATAGTCATCTTTAATGACTTGTGGTGTTAAATCTAACATTGAAGTATCAACAGAAGATGCGGTATTTGGTTCTCGCACATCGACTTCTTCTGCTCCCGGTTTAGGGCTATCAGAAAAAACTAATACGCCATCATCACTTCTCCACACATAAATTTTTGTCGAAGCAGCTAAAACACTACAGCTAAGTAATGTGATGATTAACGTTAATAACAATAAATAATGACGCAAAAATTTAACTCTAATTAGAATGACTACATTAAACTTATATAACTAATGGACTTAATGCCACAAAAAAGCTCACCGAAGTGAGCTTTTTTTAATATTTAGACATATTAGTATATGTTAAACGCTGTAATACATATCAAATTCTACTGGATGAGTCGTAGAGTTTAGTAACACAACTTCTTCACGTTTAAGACCGATATAAGCATTAATCATATCAAGATCCATTACACCACCAGCGGTTAAGTAATCGTTATCAGCTTCTAATGCATCAAGTGCTTCTTCTAAAGAAGAACAAACCTGAGGAATAGCCGCTGCTTCTTCTGCAGGAAGGTCGTATAAATCTTTGTCCATAGCATCGCCAGGATGGATTTTATTTTTGATACCGTCAAGACCAGCCATTAACATAGCAGTGAAACCTAAGTAAGGGTTCATTGTTGGATCAGGGAAACGTACTTCGATACGCATTGCTTTAGGGCTAGGTACAATTGGGATACGAATAGATGCAGAACGGTTACGTGCAGAGTATGCAAGCATTACCGGTGCTTCAAAACCCGGAACAAGACGTTTGTATGAGTTAGTCGATGCATTAGTGAAAGCATTAAGCGATTTTGCATGCTTGATGATACCACCAATATAATAAATCGCCATTTCAGATAATCCGCCGTACTTATCACCAGAGAATAAGTTAACGCCATCTTTAGCAAGAGACTGATGAACATGCATACCAGTACCATTATCACCTACTAGTGGTTTAGGCATAAACGTTGCTGTTTTACCGTAAGCATGAGCAACGTTATGAACAACGTACTTATAAATTTGAACTTCATCAGCTTTCTTAACCATGGTATTGAAACGACAAGCGATTTCGTTCTGGCCAGCTGTTGCTACTTCATGATGATGTGCTTCAACTACTAAGCCCATTTCTTCCATTACTAAACACATTGCTGAACGTAAATCTTGTGATGAATCAACAGGAGATGTTGGGAAGTAACCACCTTTAACACCAGGACGATGTCCCATGTTGCCTTCTTCATATTCAGTTCCTGAATTCCAAGCAGCTTCTTTATCATCAATCTTGTAAAATGAACCAGACATATCAGTATGGAAACGAACATCATCAAAGACGAAAAATTCTGGTTCAGGACCGATTAAAACAGTATCAGCAATACCAGTACTGCGCATGTACTCTTCAGCACGGTTAGCAACTGAACGAGGATCACGGCTATAACCTTGCATAGTTGCAGGTTCAACGATATCACAGCGTAAGTTCATCGTAACAGCATCAGTAAATGGGTCTAGAACAGCTGTAGATGGATCCGGCATCATAACCATGTCTGATTCATTAATGCCTTTCCAGCCTTGGATAGAAGAACCATCAAACATTTTGCCATCTTCAAAAAAATCTTCGTCTACTTGATGATGTGGGATTGAAACGTGCTGCTCTTTACCTTTTGAATCAGTAAAACGTAGGTCAACAAATTTAACGTCGTTGTCTTTAATTAAATCTAATACTGCTTGTGACATGTAGAGTCTCCAGTGTCTATAAAATAAAATACGTTTGCATTTTGCATGAATGGCATAAAGCGAAAATCATGCCAATAGAAAAAGTGTTGATATATATGATGTTAAGTAATTCCTCAAAAGCACTCTGCACCATCGTTGTGCATATCACGATCAAAAATGGTGCACTTGCGATTTTTTGGTGCTTATGAGTATAGCAGGACGTTTGAATTTGTCTTAATAGATATTTTTGAGCAAGTAAAATATTTGCTGCTGTCTTTATTGTGTTCAATACTGTATAATCCGCGCCCAATTATAGCCCTATATTCTTTTGATGAAAAAGTCTTTAAAGAAAGCGAGTAACGCCTGTGTTAGATAAATTAAGAAATGTGGCAATTATTGCTCACGTTGACCACGGAAAAACCACATTAGTTGATAAATTACTTGAGCAATCAGGTACGCTAGATACGCGTGGCGGTCTGGAAGAACGTACAATGGACTCGAATGATATCGAGAAAGAACGTGGTATCACAATCTTAGCTAAAAACACGGCTATTAACTGGAATGGCTACCGTGTAAATATCGTAGATACTCCTGGCCATGCTGATTTCGGTGGTGAGGTTGAGCGTGTTATGTCAATGGTAGATTCAGTTTTACTTATTGTTGATGCGCAAGAAGGGCCAATGCCACAAACGCGTTTCGTGACCAAAAAAGCATTCGCTCAAGGCTTAAAGCCAATTGTTGTTATTAATAAAGTTGATAAGCCTGGCTCTCGCCCAGATTGGGTTATGGATCAAGTTTTCGAATTATTTGATAACCTTGGTGCAACTGATGAGCAGTTAGACTTTAAAGTAGTTTATGCTTCAGCAATTAACGGTTGGTCTTCTTTAGAAGAAGGCGAAACTGGCACTGACATGACTCCTTTATTTGATACTATTCTTAAAGAAGTTCCAAAGCCAGTTGCGGATCCTGATGGTCCTTTCCAGATGCAAATCTCTCAGCTTGATTACAGTTCATACTTGGGCGTTATTGGTGTTGGTCGTATTACACGTGGTTCTGTTAAGCCAAACCAACAAGTTACTATTAACTTAGCAAACGGTGGTGTTCATAACGCTAAAGTTGGTAAAGTGTTTGGTTACTTAGGATTAGAGCGTCTTGATATAGCAGAAGGTTTTGCAGGCGACATTATCGCACTTACTGGTTTAGGCGAATTAAAGATTTCTGATACAGTTTGTTGTCCGACAGAAGTTGAAGGTTTACCTTTGCTATCTGTTGATGAACCAACTATCAACATGACTTTCCAAGTAAATACTTCACCATTTTGTGGTAAAGAAGGTAAATTCGTTACTTCACGTAATATCAAAGATCGTTTGGATAAAGAATTAATTCATAACGTTGCTTTACGTGTTGAACAGCTTGCTGATGCTGATAAATTTAAAGTGTCAGGTCGTGGTGAACTTCACTTAGGTATTCTAATTGAAAACATGCGTCGTGAAGGTTTTGAGTTAGCGGTATCTCGTCCTGAAGTTATTATTCGTGAAGTGAATGGCGAATTACAAGAACCATACGAAAACGTAACGATTGATGTAGAAGAACAACATCAAGGGCCTATCATGGAGAGAATGGGTGTTCGTAAAGCTGAATTAACAGATATGGCACCAGACGGTACGGGTCGTATTCGTATGGATTTCATCATGCCTAGTCGTGGTTTGATCGGTTTCCAAACAGAATTCATGACATTAACATCAGGTTCTGGTTTGATTTACCATACATTCTTCGAATACGGACCTCATAAAGGTGGCGAAATTGGCCAACGTAAAAATGGTGTAATGATTGGTAATGCAACAGGTAAAGCATTAACTAACGCTATATTCAACTTACAATCTCGTGGTCGTATGTTGATAGGACACGGTGTTGATATTTATGAAGGTCAAGTTATTGGTATTCATAGTCGTGATAACGATTTAACGGTAAATGCCCTTAAAGGTAAGCAGTTAACTAACGTTCGTTCATCAGGTACTGATGAAGCACAAACATTAACGCCACCTATTGTTATGTCATTAGAGCAAGCATTAGAGTTTATCGATAATGATGAGCTTGTTGAAGTAACTCCTGAAAGCATCCGTATACGTAAAAAACTTTTAAAAGAAAATGAACGTAAGCGTGATTCTCGTCCTAAATAAGCTTTTTATTTAGCGTACAAATATAAACCAGCTTCGGCTGGTTTTTTTGTGGTTGAAATTAAGTAAGCTAAAACGCCCTGTTGTGTAAGACATGTCTTAAGCTTGCATAAGAAATAACATCGTAAATTACTTGGAACAGTAAAAGTTTAATATAGGAAGTTGTTTTACATGATAATTTTATTTTTAGTGCTATGAAGTAAATATTTAATTATCACTTTCCATTCATAGACACCACTGGAGGAAATTAGATTAACTGTTACGCTTGAGTTATGAATTAAACGTTAAGAATGCTACGCAAGGAGAAGCACTTGATAGATCAAAAAAAATTAACTCGATTAAACACTCTTTTTGAAAAAGTTGTTTCTGACAAAGCTAACCTAAATGAAAGAAGGGAGCTAAAATCTCTGTACCATGAATACATTGATGATGGCAGGGAAATAGGTCTTCAAGTGCAAGAAGGCTCTCATTATCATCATGCGACCGCCTAGTAGCCATAAATAACACCTGTTTAGCTTTACAGGATAACTACCTAGAAAAGGAATTTCAATATGTCTCCAGAACAACTAAAAGCATTGCATAGCCTCAGTCAGCTTTTTGAAGAAGGTATTGCAGGACCAAGTCAAATTAAAGAGCTTTCATTTTTACTTGGTGAGATTAATAAAAATCAATGTGCAAGTGAGCTATTTTCTAATTCTGGCATATCTCATCCTAGAGCTAATAAAGACATTTTATAATTAGTTGCCTTTAAGTAAGCTTTGCTGAATTTATTCTGCCATTTTTCAATATAATTAAATAAAGCAATTAATCACAATAAAATGGGTGATATTTCACCCATTTTAAAGTCATTATAATATTCGTTATTTCTATATTGATTCATTCCCGTCGTTAAAGAGTTATATCCACAACTAAGAAATTTCATCTGATTAAGTCGTTTTAAGTGAATTAATAAAAGTTTGAGATTTATTAATTGAATTATTCATTTCACTAATTAATCGCTCTACATCTTGCTTGATTAATTTATATTCAGTCTTTAATTCACCAATGGCCTGCGCATTAAGGTTATGTTTTAAATAAAGCATATTATCCTTAAGTGCATTAAGAACGGGTTGCATTCTCGCCTCAGCATTACGCATTGATTTAATAACTGTTGCATAACGAGTTTGTGTTTCTCTATAGCGAGATTGGCTTTGTCGTTTTAGAGATTGATTGGTGAACTGTTCCAATTCATTATGCCATTCGTCAAATAAAGCTTCAGCAACATTTTCTATCGCATCAATCCGAACCGTAACATCTTCTGCAGCAGCTTTGCTTGTATGATAATGCTCATCACTCATTTCATACTGTTGTTGTAATTCTCCACCATCAAAATTCACTAATGCTGAAAACTGTTCTAAAGCACTTTTAAACTCTTCTTTTGCTTCTATTTGCGATTCTGTGGCACTTTCAACACGATCAATCAATATATCACGTTTATGTTTTCCCACTTTTTCCATCGCAGAATAATAAGCTGATTGACAACCTACAAGAGAAATTAAAATAAAAATTAATGATAAATTAGCTGTAATGTTTTTCATTAACTTCCACCCTTATATCTTGCTGCGTCAATAATTGCCCATAAATAAACGATTGGGACTAAGACCCAACCTATAAGTATCCATACTAATATGCCTGATATTATTAGGGCAGCAAAAAACATGATTGCGGCAAATATCCTTCCCTGTACAAGTTGTCCTAAACCAGGAATAAAAAAACTACATATTGCCGCTAAAACATTACCACCTGAACCTTGATTTGACATGACCACTCCTAAGTTAAATTGTATTACTTTTATTATCGCTATCACTTGTTTAGCAATTATCATAATATATTGTACACATTAAGATAATACCTCATTTGTTATGAACTGGATCAAAACGATAAAAAACAACGAAAAAAATAAAATTATTTGGCATTTTATAGTGTTTTTTATAAAGCGATTATTTAAAGAACAAGTTCATATTACTGCAGGATATTTGTCTTATGTCACATTGATGTCTTTGGTGCCATTGATTGTAGTCATGTTGTCGGTGATGACTGCCTTCCCAATTTTTGCTGATGTTAAAGAAATAATTGAAAACTTCGTTTATCAAAATTTTATGCCAGCTACCGGAGATTTAGTTAAAGAGCATATTACAGGTTTTGTAGACAACGCTTCTAAAATGTCCGCTATTGCGATTACGTTCTTATTCTTCTTTGCACTTTTACTGATTTCAGCTGTTGATTCTAGTTTGAATAAAATTTGGCGAATAACAGCAAAAAGGCGAGTTATCACTGCTTTTTCTATGTATTGGATGGTGCTTACATTGGGCCCTGTTTTATTTGGAAGTAGTATTGCTGCAACCTCATATGTTTTTTCATTAATATCAATCGGTGATCATGGCCTTTTTGGTCTATCAAATATAGCATTAAGTGCATTACCTGTTTTTGCATCTATCGGTGCATTCCTTATTTTATATATGATTGTTCCTAATAAAATTGTTTCATTTAAATATGCTTTGTCGGGTTCGATTTTAGCTGCAATTCTCTTCGAAGTAGCGAAAGAAGGCTTTGCTTTTTATGTGACTCAGTTACCTTCTTATCAAGCCATTTATGGCGCATTAGCCGCTATCCCCATTCTCTTTTTATGGGTTTACTTGTCTTGGTTAGTTGTACTTTTTGGTGCCATATTTACCGTTGCTTTAGAGGATTTTCAGTCAGACTATTCACATCAAAATTAATTATATTAATCAAGTGAGTGCAGATTATTTAATGGTAAACCATTGATGCTTTCAACTGTGCAAGCGATAATATATGAAACCCATTGAATGGTAATAAAATGATTGCATTGATCCAAAGAGTTTCACAAGCAAATGTTAGCGTTAATCAAAAAATCATCGGAGAAATAGAACAAGGAATTTTAGTTTTGCTTGCTATTGAACCTGATGATAACGAAGCTAAAGCCAAGCGGTTGGCTGAACGTGTAGCCGGTTATCGTATATTCGAAGACGATGCAGGAAAAATGAATCTTAATGTAAAGCAAATCAAGGGTGATATTTTAGTTGTTTCGCAATTTACATTGGCAGCTGATACAAATTCAGGAATGCGACCAAGTTTTACCACTGCGGCTAAGCCTGAAGTCAGCATACCTTTATATGAATACTTTTGTAGACAATTACGCGCATATGGATTTTCTGTTCCAACAGGGGAGTTTGGTGCAGATATGAAAGTTTCTTTGGTAAATGATGGCCCGGTTACATTTACATTAACGTGTTAGTTTTTTATATTCAGGCTATTGCATGCCATGTCGCCAATACTTTCGCCAGTGATTGAATGTTCTTGCGGGCAAAGGACTATTGGGAAGTAAATTTTCTTCAGGTTGGACAAGCATATCACCTGGTAGTATATGGATAATCACATTCAAATAATGAGGTATATGGAAATAAACTAAATGTTTAGCAGGTGCGAGTCTTTTCAATTCAGCAATAAAGTAGCTAATATCTTCATTTGATGGACTGGGTAGATTTAGGGAGAGAACCGCTTTATTTCCTACTTTTTTCAAGATATTTTTTGTCAAAATTAATGAATTATTAATAGATTGATTTTTATGGTAAATATCACAAATAAACCAATCAGCTTTTATTTTTTTATTATAATGAAGCCAGTCGAGTGCCGAGCAATGATGTAAATTGACATTTGAAGGCTGCGGGTTGAAATATTTTTCAAAGCACTCAATGACTTCCTTCGAATACTCAATAGTATGTAGTGTTAAATCAGGTAAATAATGCAATAAAAATCGAGCTAAATTGCCGCCCCCTAAACCAAATTCCACAACTTTTTGAGGTTGAAAAAAGAGTAACGGAGACAATAAGCTGATTTGATGTGGAAAAGTGAGCTGCCAAGGTTGGCGTTTTAACATCATGCTTTGTACTACATTATCGAAAGCTAACCAACGATAATGCTGATTTTCACTGACAGAAATTGAGTCATTATTTTGTGTAAAGTAAATTAATTGGCCTTGTTGGATATGTTTGACTAATTTCATAATAGGGTATAGAAAAATTTATTAATTATTAAAGGTAAGCATAGCAAATGTTTGAGTGCAGAACACCAAAAAGCCAGCAAGAGTTTGATCAATACTACCATTTACGATGGATGATATTGCGTAAACCGTTAAATAAAATACAAGGTAGTGAAAAAGATGGGCTCGAAGAACAATCAGTTCATCGCGCTATTTTTGATGTTAAAGGTGATGTTGTTGCCGTTGCTCGACTTCATTTTAGTGGAATGTTTAGCGCACAAATCCGGTATATGGCAGTCGCTGATAATTTTCAGGGGCAAGGATTAGGTCAGCAGTTAGTGATTGCTCTTGAAGAGTTTGCGATAAGCTTAGGTATTAATCAGATATCTTTAAAAGCACGAGAACAAGCGGTAAATTTTTATCAAAAACTTTCCTATACCAATATCTGCTTTTCACATTTGTTATTTGGTAAAATCAAGCATTTCAATATGGAAAAAAAGTTAGTTCAGCGTCGTTCGAATTTAGATAACTTATCGACTGAATTACAAAATACTTGGCATAAAACTATTCCTATGAGTAAGGCTATGAATATAGAAATTGGCTTTTATGATCAAAAAAAATTAGTCACAACTTGTGATGAAGCCTTTAATAAAAATTTACACAACACAATGTTTGCCGGCAGTATTTACACACTGGCGACATTAACAGGTTGGGGATGGGTTTATCTCTTAATAAAACAAAAAAATCTTGACGGGAATGTGGTATTAGCTGATGCCAATATTAGATATCATAGCCCTGTAGAAGGAATTGCTTATGCAAAAACAGGAGGCTTGCTTAGCACTGGTAGTGTTGATGATTTGCAAGATAAGAAAAAAGTAAAACTACATGTTGAAGTTCAGGTTATGAGTGGTGAAAAAGTAGCTGCCACATTTAAAGGTTTGTATTTTGTACTGCCAAATTGATTAATTTTTAAGGTTCATAGAGATGATAAAAAACACAGTGTTAATGTTCTGCCTGTTCTTATTTAGTTTAAGCGTATCGGCAAATAGCGATATACATAAAGCACTAGATACCTTTCATCAAGCAGCAGCAAATGCTGATCAAAAACTCTATTTTAGTTTGCTTGATGAACAGGCTGTTTTTCTAGGCACTGACGGGAGCGAACGATGGAGCAGAAAAGAATTTTATGACTTCGTTACTCCTTATTTTAGTCAAGGGCGAGGTTGGACTTATAAACCTCGTGAAAGGAACATTACACTTATTTCAACCAATGAAAATGGAGAACAAATTGTCTTTTTTGATGAGCTACTTGATAATGATAGCTATGGTGAATGTCGAGGTTCAGGTGTGCTTCGCTTAACGTCTAAAGGTTGGAAAATACTACAGTATAATCTTTCAATACCTATTCCTAACGGTATATCGAGTAAAGTCGTTGGTGATATAGAAAAATATCGTCAACAACTTTCGCCCAGCCGTTAAGGAAAAAATATGAAAAAGAGTGTTGGAATTATAGGTTGTGGCTGGTTAGGTTACGCTTTAGCAAAGAAATTACTCAATGATAAATATCGTGTCGCAGTAACAACACAGAGCGAAGAGAAAAAACAAAAACTATTTAAAGATGGTATTGATGCTGAATTACTAAGTCTGCCGGTTACTGAAACAGATGTTATGTCGTTAAGTGTTTTTAGCCACAAAACCCTCATTGTTTCTATTACACCTCAAATTCGACATGGTCGTAATGATTACCCTGAAAAAGTCGCCCAGATAATTAAGATGGCTGAATTAGGTAAAGTAGAAAAGGTCATATTACTAAGCTCTACCGCCGTTTATAATGGTTTGACAGGTCTAGTCGATGAGCATTCTATACTCGACATAAATGCAAATAAAGTTGACGTTATTACTGCTGCAGAAAAAGAAGCGAGAAATTTTTCAGGAAGCACTGTTATATTGCGCTTAGCCGGATTAGTTGGACCAGAGCGTCACCCTGGTCGATTTCTACAGGGAAATAGGGTACTTACTGAGCCTCAGGCGTTTATCAACCTAATTCATCAAGATGATGTTGTAGGTGTGCTAATGGAGTTAATCGATGAAGAAAGTATTAATGGCACCTATAATGCGGTAAGCGCTACTGAAACCAGTAAAAAAGATTATTATGCTGCTGCAGCCAGCGCTTTAAGTTTACCTCTACCTGAGATATCACTTGAGGCATCCATGAACTTTGGCAAAAGAATAAATGATGCAAAACTTCGTAATGCGCTAAATTACCAGTTCACATATGATGACTTGATAGATTGGTTACATAAATCAGGAGGAGGGCTATAACATGCTAAAAATTTGGTTGAAAAACAAAACGACTCAGTTATTTTTTGTTTTATGGTTACATATTTCCCTTTTAAATTTATTTTTTGTTAACAAGGGAGGTTTTGTTTTTCTCTGGAAGCAAAATGGCGAACTTAATACCTTACTGACCCATTTTTGTACCGCTTTTATTGCGACACTTTTTTATATGGCGATAACAAGAATACGGATAGGATTAGCGGGCAAAAAATTTAGCTTAGGCAATAATGTATTTGTTTTCGGTTCAGTTGTTATGGTTGGTTTAATTGTTTTTATTTTGAAATAATAGAATTTTTTACTTTTATAAACAGAATGCCCCTAGCTAAAAGATATTTAGCTAGGGGCATTTTAAGTTTTATTCTGTTTTTATCTTTAGTTAAAATTGGTTTAACTACTTAATACCAGAATTTGCTATCCATTGATTAAAGTCGAGCAAGTTAATCGGTAAAATAACTTTTCTGTTATCTTGGCTAAGCCCCTGCATTTGCTGTAGGTATTGTTCCGTTAGTTGTAAGTCGAGTGCCTGTTGTCCACCGGGTTGTTCAATGGCAAGTGCTATTTTAGTAATAGAGTCACCAGTAGCTTTAGCGACAGCTATTATCTGTGCTGCTTTACCTTCTGCGGAATTAATTCGGCGTTGTTTTTCACCCTCTGAAATATTTATCATCTCAGTCATCAAACCTTCAGAACGATTAATTCTACTTGCTTTATCACCCAAGCTTTTGGCTAAAATTGCACGACGTTCTCGTTCAGCATTTACCTGAAGTTCCATTGCATTTTTAACCGTATCAGGAGGCGTAATGTTTTTAATCTCGTAACGATGGACTCGTATTCCCCAGCTTTCACCTGCTTTATCTAATACTTCTACGACTTTTGCACTGATAATATCTCGCTCTTCAAAGGTACGATCTAAATCTAACGTACCAATAACAGAACGTGTGGTAGTTTGTGCTAATTGCATTGCAGCAAAACGATAATCAGTTATACCGTAACTGGCTTTTAACGAATCGATGACTTCAATATAAATAACACCATCAACTTCAACATTTACTTCATCTTTAGAAAAACATTCCTGCGGTGGTACGTCGATTGTTTCTTCTTTTAAGTCTTGAATAAAAGCAACTTTATCAATAAAAGGTAATAAAATATGGAAACCTGCTTCTAAGGTACAACGATATTTTCCTAAGCGTTCGACGACATATGCCGATTTTGTAGGCACTAAACAAATAGCTTGAACGAATTTGTAGGCTAAAAATAAAAATATAGCTGCCCAAATTGCCAAAATTACAATATCTAGATTACTGTCACCGCCAATATTACTTATCGTTTGCTGAATCATTATTTTGCTCCTTGAACGGTTTGCGTCACTTTGTCCATACCTTCGAAAAAGCCTTCTAACTTAGCCATTTCAGCCGGCATAATTGAAACATCTGCAGTTTTTAATATTGAACCTGTTTGCTTGATGAACTGCTCAAGTAAACGCATTTTTATGGCTTTGTCGCCACCAGGAGATATAGACGCTTTTGCTATCATATTCATGCCCTCGGCTGTGGCTTGAGTTAATATTTCAATTTCCTTAGCAAAACCATGGGCTTCATTAATTTGTCGCTGTTTATCACCTTCTGAAATATTAATAGCTTCTTGGCGTTCACCCTGAGATAAGTTAATTGTCGATTCTTTTTCAGCTTCTGCTAAGGTAATTTCGGCGCGCTTTCTACGCTCAGCTTCCATTTGCTTTTCAAGCGTATGAATTACATTTGCCGATGGAGTGATATTCCTTACCTCGTAGCGCAGCATTTTTATGCCCCATGGATCCGATGCTTTATCTATTTCACGTACAATTGTTTCGTTTAGGGTGTCTCGTTCTGAAAATGTTTGTCCGAGTTTTAACTTACCAATTTCACTACGCATAGTTGTTTGCGCTAAATTAACACAAGCTCGACGGTAATCTTCAATGCCATAACTTGCCTTTGCACCGTCCATTACTTGAATATAAACCAAACCATCGACTTCTATTTGGATGTTATCGCGTGAAATACAACTTTGAGAAGGGATATCTAATACTTGCTCTCTGGTTTCATGACGGTAAGCAACGCGGTCAATAAAAGGTATGAGAAAATGTAATCCCGGTCGCATGATTGCGCGAAATTTCCCTAAACGTTCAATAATACAAACTTCTTTCATAGGTACGATAAGTACCAATTTAACTACAATAAAAAGGAATCCGAGAAAGATAAAGGTGAGTGTGGCTAGCATAGGTGTCTCCTACATTTTTTAGTGATAATTTTAGAGGTGTTGTTGTTATTTTATCGGTTCAACAACGAGAGAGATATTTTCTTTACAAACAATAGAGGCATAAGTTCCTTTGTTTAACTCTGAACCATCGCTCAGAGCTGTCCAAGTAGTCCCTTGAAATTCAACCCGACCCGCATGAGTGCCAGGGCCAATTTTTTCTATAACTTCAACTTCTTTACCGTATATGTCTAACTCTTCATAAATGTTCTCGACAGTATAATCGCCACTGAAAAATCGTTCAGTTACAAAATAAAGAATAAATAACAGGGATGAAGCAAGGATAAACCAAGTTGTTAAAGTAAGTGTCCAAGTGTCGAGGAGTTGCTGTTGTACACCAATGGCAACCAATAATGAGGCGATACCTAAATTTAATAGTATGCCACCAGGAACAAAGATTTCAGCGCAAGCAAAAAGTATGGCTAAAACGATCCAAGTTTCAAAGAAAAGAATGTACTCCATTACTAACTCCTTGTCATTAATAGAGGGATAGATTAACAGGTTAAAAAAATATAGATACTGTTGTGACTATATTATGTTTAGGTAAAATATATGCTCTAATTGTGTAGCAATAAAGTTAGCAAGCGAGACATAATATGTCAAGTTAGTTGTTGTATTGTATTTTTTGGATATGTATTGAAGGGAGACTGTTATCTAGAACTAAATGCAGTGAATGAATTATATTAAAGTCATAGGTGATATTAACCACCCATGACTTTATGGTTGAAATGTTATGATCTTACAACGGTAAGTTATTTAAAATATCGTCATCAACTAAATTAGCTAACGTTACTTTAAGCTTAGGTGTTCTTGCCATTTCACGTTTTATTGCAAAATTGGCTTCTTCATTTCGTGCCCAACTTCGACGAGCAATACCATTGTTAACATCAAATAACAGCATAGATTTTAGTTTACGCTCTGCGTCTTCACTACCATCAAGCAGCATACCAAAGCCACCGTTTACAACTTCACCCCAGCCAACTCCTCCACCATTATGGATAGAAACCCAAGTAGCACCGCGGAAGCTGTCGCCAATAACATTATGAATTGCCATATCAGCGGTAAATCGACTGCCATCATAAATATTAGACGTTTCTCGATAAGGTGAATCTGTGCCGCTTACATCATGATGATCACGACCTAATACTACAGGGCCAATTTCACCACTATTGATTGAATCGTTGAAGGCTTTTGCAATTTCCATTCTGCCTTGTGCATCAGCATAAAGAATGCGAGCTTGCGAGCCAACTACCAACTTGTTTTGCTTGGCATCTTTAATCCAAGTAATGTTATCTTGCATTTGTTGCTGAATCTCTTCAGGCGACTCTTGCATAATTCGTTCAAGCACACTTGCGGCGATTGCATCTGTTTTATCTAAATCTTCAGGTTTACCTGAAGCACAAACCCAGCGAAATGGGCCAAAACCATAATCAAAACACATAGGGCCTAAGATATCTTGCACGTATGATGGATACTTAAAGTCAATGCCATTTTCAGCCATCACATCGCCACCGGCACGTGATGCTTCAAGTAAGAAAGCGTTACCATAATCGAAGAAGTAAGTGCCTTTAGCAGTATGTTTATTTACTGCATCGGCATGGCGTCTAAGTGTTTCTTGTACTTTAACTTTGAATGTTTCAGGCTCTTCTCGAATTAATCGATTTGATTCTTCATAGCTAATGTCAACAGGGTAGTAACCGCCTGACCAAGGATTATGTAATGACGTTTGATCTGAGCCAAGATGAATGAAAATTTCGTTCTCGAAAAAACGCTCCCATACATTAACGATATTGCCTATGTAGGCAATTGATACTACTTCCTCAGCAGCTTGGGCTTCTTTAACGCGTGTAACAAGTTCATCCATGTTATCAATGAGCTCGTCAACCCAACCTTGTTGATGACGTTTAGTTGCAGCATTGGCATTCACTTCTGCACAAACCGTAATACAATTAGCGATATTACCCGCTTTAGGTTGCGCACCACTCATGCCACCTAAACCGGCTGTTAGGAATATTTTCCCTTTCGATGTTTCGCCCTTATTAAGGACTTTCCGAAAGGCATTCATCACCGTAATCGTTGTGCCATGAACAATGCCCTGTGGGCCAATGTACATGAAAGAGCCTGCTGTCATTTGCCCGTATTGCGTTACACCTAAAGCATTGAATTTTTCCCAGTCATCTGGCTGAGAGTAATTTGGGATCATCATGCCATTTGTTACAACAACACGAGGCGCTTCTTCTGAAGACGGGAATAATCCCATAGGGTGACCTGAGTAAAGGTGCAAAGTTTGGTCACTTTCCATTTCACTTAAATACTTCATTGATAATAAGTATTGTGCCCAATTTTGAAAAACTGCACCATTGCCACCGTAGGTGATTAATTCTTCAGGATGTTGTGCAACGGCAGGATCAAGGTTGTTTTCTACCATTAACATAATTGCAGCTGCTTGAGTGCATTTAGCAGGGTAGTCAGCAATAGAACGTGCTTTTAAGGCATAACTTGGCTTGAATCTATACATATAGATACGACCAAAATCTTTTAATTCTTGCGCAAATTCAGTCGCTAATTCCTGATGCCATTCTTTAGGAAAATAGCGTAGCGCATTTCTTATCGCCAACTGCTTTTCATTAGGGTTAAGAATGTCTTTACGCTTAGGAGCGCGATTTGCATCAGCAGGGTAAGGTTTCGCTTGTGGCAATACTGTTGGAATGCCTTGTCTAATCTCATCTTGAAAATTCATGGATATTCCCCTATTTTACGGTAAACGCTTGTGACTTAACTAATCTGATCATAGCATCGATGTCAGGCTTCAAAAGTCTATCTTCTTCAAGTTTGGCTACCTTTGCTCTGATAATTTTGTGGTTTATTTCAATGATGTCAGAGCATTTATTAGGACGTCTAAATTCAATAGCCTGTGCTGCATACATTAGTTCGATAGCCAATATTTTCTCTAAATTACCTAATATTTGATTTAATTGTCTGCCAGAAATACTCCCCATAGATACATGATCTTCCTGTCCCATAGAAGTCGGTACACTATCAGCAGAGGGTGGAAAGCAAAGCGATTTATTTTCTGTTACCAGTGCAGCAGTAGCATATTGAGGGATCATCATGCCCGAGTTTAATCCACCTGCAGAGGTTAATAATCTTGGTAAACCGTGTATACCTTCTAATAATAGATAACAACGGCGATCAGATATATTACCTAATTCTGATGCTGCAATCGATGCATAATCTAAAACCATCGCCAGTGGTTGTCCATGAAAGCTACCACCTGAAATTGCTTCTTCGCTGCTAATAACAATAGGGTTATCAGTTACAGAGTTCATTTCAATTTCAACTAACTCTTCTAAGTGATAATACGCATTACGTGATGCGCCATGCACTTGTGGGATACACCTTAATGAATAAGGGTCTTGAACACGATCGCATTCTTCATGAGCTGCCATGTTTTGTGAATTTTTAAAAAAGTTTCTCATACGTGCTGCAACAACAAGATTACCTTTAAATGCACGTGTTTGATGTAGTTCATCTCTAAATGGAGATTCGCTACCTTGCATGCCTTCGATACTCATGGCACCTGTCATATCAGCTAGGTCTAATAAGTAACGCATTTTAGTTAACGCAGTTATGCCATGAGATAATATAAATTGCGTACCATTGATTAACGCCAAACCTTCTTTTGCTTGCAGGTCCATAATGTCTAAACCATTTTCACGAAGTAATGGTGCAGCAGGAACAATCTTATCGGCTTGCCCCTCTTCACTTACCCAGAATTCACCTTCATCAAGCAATGGTAAGAACAAATGGGACAGCGGAGCCAAATCACCAGATGCGCCAACAGAACCTTGCTCTGGCACAACGGGGATCAAATCAAGTTTGATAAACGCTAACATACGTTCTACAACTTCAAGACGAATACCGGAAAAGCCTTGGCTTAGCGCATGTACTTTAGTGATCAACATCAGCTTTGAAATTGCTTTTTCAATAGGTTCACCGACACCAACGGCATGAGTAATAAGCAGGTTCTTTTGCAATAAATTAGTATCTTCAGGAGAAATTTGTGTATCACATAACGGACCAAAGCCCGTATTTATTCCATATACCGCTTTGTCTGAAGCGGCCATTTTCTCAACTCTTTGGCGGCTTATATTGATTTTGTCTATAGCTTCTTGGCAAAGCTCTGCTTTAATACTGCCATTAGCAATACCATTTACAATATCAAGGTTTAGGCGATCAACACCGTATTTAAATGTCATCTTAATGCTCCAAAATTAAAAAGTTAAATGGCTGCCTAAACGGTATTTATTACCAGGTGCCGTTAAAATAGCTAAACTGACAACACCTTGGCTTGACCAAGTGCGGCGTTTAACTTGTAAACAAGGGATTTGTGTCTCTATTGCCAATAACAGACAGATCTTTTTGTCAGCTAAAACGGCTTCAATTTCGTGAGTTGCTTCTGTTAATGGTGCTTCACTTGATAAATATTCATGAGGCGTAATTTTGGCAAAATTTTGTGATAAATAATTAGGGACTAATTTACTATTTACATAGCGTTGTTCTAGCTGAATGGGCTGGTCATTTTCAAAATGTAGTACTTCAGAGTAAAATACCGATTCGTTAGTAACTGAATTCAGTTTCAAGTTGAGAAGAATTGCAATTTCTTCATTCACAGGAACCGCTTCTAATTTTAGCTGTTGTGCATGATGTTGATGGCCACGGTCTTGAATCTCATCGGCGATATTACGTATTTCTAACAATGAAGATTGTGACTTAAAAGTAGCGACAAAAGTACCTGAACCTTGCGAACGAATCAGTAGACCTTGTTCTGTAAGTTCTTGTAATGCTCGACGAGCCGTCATCCGGCTGACAGAAAACTGTTCAGCTAATTCATTTTCAGAAGGCACTTTTACATGTTGTTGCCATTCGCCAGATTCAATTTTTTGGCAAATATGTTGCTTTATTACGGTAAATTTTGCTGTTTTTACTTGAGTCATGATAATTCGCTAGGCTTTTTATTTAACAAGACCCTCATGGGTCTTTACTCTATAACTGGTATTTACAATCTCATTTATTGCTATAGATGTCAATAGTTGTATATACAAGCTTGCTTGTGTATTTGTGATAAGTTAAAGTGACGTTATAGTTAACGTGACACTCAATTTATTAGCGCTACAGTTTGATATTAATTATGGTTGTAAGCTTAGCGTTAAACTCAACTTTTGGATCATTTATGACGATTAATACCTCACCTTGGCAAACTCTTTTCATCAACGTAAATCTAGCCACCATGACAGATGGCGCAAATAGTTATGGAGCCATTGAAAATGGTGCTTTAGCGATAATTGATGGGAAAATTGTTTGGTTAGGTAAAGAAAGTGATTTACCTACATATAATCCAGAAACAGTGAATGTAATAGATGGATTAGGAAAATGGTTAACCCCAGGGTTAGTTGATTGCCACACTCACTTAGTTTATGGCGGTAACCGTGCCAATGAATTTGAAATGCGGTTGGAAGGGAAAAGCTATCAAGAAATTGCAGAAGCAGGTGGAGGCATTATTTCAACTGTAAAAGCAACTAGAGAAGCTACAGAGGGGGAGTTATTGGCAAGTGCACTACCAAGGTTAACCTCGCTTCACCAGCAAGGTGTAACTACGGTTGAAATTAAATCAGGCTATGGTTTAGATACAGAATCTGAAATTAAAATGCTGAAAGTTGCTAAGCTTTTAGGTGAGCATCATAAAGTAGATGTAAAAACGACATTTTTAGGTGCGCACGCGTTACCACCAGAATATAAAACGACACCACCAGAGCAAGGTGCTGATGCATACATAGATTTAGTATGTGAAAAAATGATGCCTAAAGTGGCTGAGTTAGGGCTTGCTGATGCGGTTGATGCTTTTTGTGAAGGTGTCGGTTTTTCAAATGCGCAAACACGTAAAGTATTTGAAAAAGCAAAAGAGCTAGGTTTACCAGTTAAGCTACATGCTGAGCAGCTATCTAATTTAAAAGGTGCTGAACTTGTTGCAGAGTTTAATGGTTTGTCAGCTGATCATATTGAGTTTTTAGATGATAATGAAGAGGTCATTGATGAATTGCCCGAATGGGCATTGCAAGCGGTTGAGACATTAGAGGCTACAGCGAGCAATGACAGTGAAGAAATCGTTTCATTGTTAGAAAAACATGATAATGATGTGAATGAAATTTTAAATGATTATGATAATTTTATTTCTAATATTTAATCGCCCTGATACTACACAAAAAGTATTTGATATAATAAGACAAGTAAAGCCATCAAAATTATTTATTGCTTCGGATGGCGCAAGAGAAGGAAATAGTAATGATGAACGGTTGTGTAAACAAGCGAGAAATATTACTGAACAGGTTGATTGGGAATGCGATGTTAAATACCTTTATCGAGATAAGAATTTAGGTTGTCGAGTCGCTGTTAGTTCTGGAATTGACTGGTTTTTTGAGTATGTTGACGAAGGTTTAATTCTTGAAGATGATTGCCTTCCCTCAAAATCTTTTTTTTGGTTCTGTCAAGAGTTGCTTGAAAAATACA
>CAJWBY010000060.1 GCA_913020705.1 uncultured Colwellia sp. | reverse complement strand
ATCACAATACACAGGTTCGGTTTAATCTTCACGTAAAGCTTGCATTGGGTCGGCACTGATAACACGCCAAGCCGGTACGAAAACAGATAATAATACAATCGCAATTAAACCTAAATCTAAGACTGTCATTGCCAACCAATTAAATGCGGGTAACATCTCCAAATGGTTTTGTAGTTGTTCATAGCTAGCAACTGAAATAATAAAACCCAGTCCTAAACCTATGACAAGCATCCATAGTGCATCTTTCAATATAAAATTAACAAGTTTTAATTGTTTAGCACCTGTAGCCATGCGAACAGCAAGTTCATATTTTCTATGATTCGTTGTCATTTGTGTTAATCCCGCAACACCTATCGCTGCTAATAATAAAGTTAAAGCAGTCATCGTTAAAACTATCCATAAACTAACACGTTGATTCAACGTTTGTTGTTTCCAAATACCCTCTAAAGACTGTAAACGAACATTAGAAAAACGGGTGAACTTTTGACTAAACTCTGCGATTAATTGTTCTCTATCTATATTTTGCCCGTCTTGCATTTTAAAAACAAAATTTAGACCTTGATTCAAACCTAAATCAGCAAAATAAGCGGCAGGTATTTGAATCGTTTCAGTGTTACCTGCCCGTGATTGTGTGGTTGGAACAATGCCAGTAATAATCACTGGCTCGACACCTTCACCCTGTCTTAATTTCAGGCTTTTGCCAATAATTTCTTCAAGTGTTAATTGAGGGAAAAGGCTTGTTGCCATATTTTCATCTATCACTATCCTTGGTTCGCTCTGTGCAATCTGCTCTGCAGTTAAATTGTTACCAGCGAGAAATTTAATACCAAAGGCATCAAAAAATTTAGGTGTTAAATGTCTAGATTGATACATGAACTGAGTGTCAGGTTTATCTTCTGGTGTAAATATGCTGATTTGTAAACCATCAGATAAAGCACCTTGACCAGCAATTATAACGTCACTACCTGCTACGGTACTTTCAATATATTGACTTACTTCATCTTTAACGCTCTTTAGTTCACTTTCTGGGTATTTTTCATAATCTCTCAGCTTATCCAACCATACCTCGTCTTCAATCGCGGCAGATATTCGATAAGTATCATCAAAGGAATAGCCTAAATCTCGATATACTGATTGGTAACTTTGCAATGCTAACATAACTGAGGCTGTCAGCAATAATGAAGCAATTGCTAACTGAAATATCATCAAGCCACGTGAGATATATTGATTACTTTGTGCTTGTATACCTTTGCCTGAACTATTTAAATTATTATTAAGTGCATTTTTATCTATATCAACTAATGCTAATGCGCTAAAAATAATATTAAGAATGAATACAGTCACAAGAGCGATGACCATCACAGTGAAGTCAATGCTAATACTACTGATCATGGGTAAGTTATCCCCAGCAATTATTGGCAGGCTTTTAATCGCCCAACCAGCGACTAATAATCCGGTAATAGCGGCAAGAAAAAAGCTCGAAAAATTTTCTAACATTACTAATAATTTAACTTTAAAGATACTTGCACCTAGGCTCATTTGAATAGCAAACTCTTTCGTTCTTCCCTGATAGTGTGCAATGAACAAATTAAGTAAATTAAGTGTCGCCATTAATAACAAACCTAATACAGCAAAAAATAATCCAGAGAGTAATGTACCTGTATCACCCAGTATTTCAGCACGATAAGTACTTGTCGCATGAAGGATTTCTGATTGCTCAACAAATTTGATATAGAAAGGTGCTTCTTCGGCAGAGGCGTATGAATTAACAAAGTTTTTAAGCCATTGATCTAATTGTTTTTTGGATGGTGCTTTAATCGTATCGTTATGAGTCTTTAATAACAGACTTTCAATTTCATTACTGATATTTAGCCCTTCAGGATCTTTGTATAACTTATCTATATTAATAATATTCCAAACTTGTTGAGCTAATATAGGTGTTTGGCTTTCTATGGCCATTAAATCTTCAATCACTCCAGCAATAATAAAGTTTTGATTATTAATTTTTATTTGCTTACCGATAGCAGATTCAGCGCCAGAATAAGCCGTCTGCCATAACGAATTTGAAATCCATACATATTTCTCAGGATCCGCCATTTTTATATCGTCGCCAAGTAAAAGCTTGGTACCTAATACGTCTAGAATCGTATTTGAAGCATTGAAACTGGTCGTAGGGATGCTGATGTCATTAATCGACACTTCCTGTTCAGTGTTATTAATAGCAGCCCAGGTACCTAAATCGCCAAAACTTTCTACAATGCCTGCTAAGCGGCGAAAATTCCAATAAGAAACAACTAACTGCCCTGACATCTTGAAATCATATTTAATGGTTTTAATTTGATCTTCGTTGGTGACTCCTTGCAAAGGCTTATAGAGTAAAGAAGATGAAATTGTTACAACAGATAAAACCGCACCTAATGTTAGTCCTAGTGTTAAAATTAACGGCACACTTAAGCGTGGCAAAGAGAAAACACGCGCGATCCCCTGATAAAAAGCCTTTTTATATAAACTCATGCAACCCCCTGAACGCTTTGTGGTATTACTTGTTCAGTGACTATTTTTCCATCAAGCAGTTGTATTTGGCGATTTGCGCAACGAGAATATCGACTGTCATGCGTTACCATCACAATGGTAGATCCATTTTTATTTAAGCTTTCTAGCAGTGCCATGACTTGATCACCATTTTTACTATCGAGGTTACCCGTAGGTTCATCGACTAAAATTAGATCAGGTTTACCTACAAGCGCACGAGCTATAGCAATTCGCTGTTGTTGACCACCTGATAATTGATTTGGTCGATAGCTTTGACGGTGTGCCATATCAACTTGAGCTAAAACCTCTTCAACTCTTTGTTTTATTTCTTTAGATTTTATATTTCTGTGCTCAAGAGGCAGGGCAACATTTTCAAATACAGTCAATGAATCAATGAGATTAAAGGACTGAAAAACATAGCCAATATGTTCATTCCTTATTTGGGTTCGTTGATCTACTTTTAAGTTGTTTGTTGGAATTTTTGCAATTTGATAGTCACCCTCGCTGGCGCTGTCCATTAAGCCCATAATTAACAATAAGGTTGATTTTCCACATCCGGAAGGTCCAGTTATAGCGACAAATTCCCCCTGATTTATTTCCAGAGATACTCCTTGTAAAGCATGAGTTTCTATTTGCTGACCGTCGTAACGCTTATGGATATTTTTCATGGTAACTACATTTTTCATTGCCATTTCCTTGTCTATTTATTTACTTATTATATATAAAATTAGTGAGTTAATGTGATTTCAGAAAATTGATTGTGCTGACTAATGTCAGTGGTAACCAATTCATCTTTAAAGCTAAGTCCTGAAGTGATCAGTAATTTTTCTTGGCTAAGCTCACCGAAAATTACTTCTCGTTGTACGAGTAAATTATTTTGATTACGTACAAATAGCGGTTGTTTGGTTTGTGGGCGAAGACCTGTTGACTGTCGAACATATAGAGCGTTTTTAATATGTTTAACAAATACCTGTGCTGATATAGTCAAAGATGGACGAGAGTTTGAAGTTAGTTCACCGTCAATGATTGCTTCTGCTAAAATTGAACCGTTAGTCACCACGCTTTCAATACGTGTGATGTGTGCTGATACAGTTCCTTTTTGGGTGTTAATCAACACAGGGGCATTAATGTCTATTTGATCTGCTTGCTGTTGCGGCAAACGTAATCGAGCAATTAACTCATCATCGCTTCCTACTTTAGCTAGCGATTGGCCTAGCTGAACACTTTGTCCTAGCTCTACCACTAAGTTTTGTAATGAACCAGTGATGCCTGCTTTAACATGCATATCATCAAGCTGCTTTTCTAATAACTTCACTTGTGAAACTTGTTGGTCGATAGTGATTTCACGCTGAGTTAGTTGGTAGCCTTGCATTTCAATGAATTGTGAGTATTTTTCTTTTTCAAATTCTAATCGTTTACTTTGTTGTTTCACGGCTAGCTTTGCGCGTTGTAACTCGATTTTAGACGCGACACCTAAGTTGAGTAAATTTTCATTTACCGAAAGCTCTAGTTGAGCTTTCTCTATTTCAGCTTCAATATCAGCGATTCGACCTTGATAATTCAGGCGTTCGTTTTGCTGTTCATATTTATAGGCTTGTTGTTGCGCTTTCTGCTGGGCCAGTCGTCCTTGTGCCTCACTGACTTCTTGTTCTAATTTCGGGTTGGATAAAGTGAGTATTATCGTTTCAGGATAAACCTTTGTACCCGGACGAATAGATATTTCAGCCACCTTACCTAAAGCGGGAGCGGTAAGTAATCTTTCTTTCGCAGAGGCAAATTCTCCATAGGCATTGGTATAAATATCTAATGGACCTTGTTCTACTTGCTGGAAAGATATTTCGTTTACATCAATACTGTTTGTTGCTTTGCTACTAACAGCGAAGGCGGCGTAACTCAGGAGCACAATAAACAAACTGAGTCCTAACCATTTTTTCCAAGGTTTCTGTTGAGATAATTTTATTTCCATGACAAGCCTACTACTATCAATCTTAAGTAAATAGTGTAATGGAAGAGTTGTGCCAAAACTAAAACTACTTATTTATCAGTGTATTGCTTGTTTGGTGTTATTAAAGAAAAGGATATATGTTCGCTTTTGATAAGCTCATGTTCGGAAATGTAAAAACCTATTAAGTTAGCCTTAATAGGTTTTTATAATGATAAAAGAGATCGTTGGAATATTAAAGTGTGAAGAGGTGGGCCACTAATGCCGTGTAATCAGCGAAAAAGTTTTTATCATCAAGAGATTTGGAATTAATAACATACTTTCCGTTAACTATCATTGTTGGCACCCCTGTTAGGTGACGAGATTGTGAAAGCTTATCTTGAATTTTTTTATTACGCTTAGCTTGGCTAATAATACTAAAACTTTTCATTCCCTTATCAAATTTAGCGCCATCTCCACCATTTAATACAAAGATATTACGAAGATCCTTTTCAGAACTTACTGTTGCTCGATCTGTTTGTAAGTATTTAAAAATCGCAGGTGAGAAGCTTTTAGCTACACCTGTCTTTTCTGCAATAATCAACGCTTTACTTAACATGAATTGAATTTCTTGCGAAGTGTGCCCCATGAAATCCACGTGAGTTTTCTCAAACTTAGCACCATCGGGTAATGCTTTTTCAAACTCACTTAAATAAGGTTCGTAAGCTCGACAAGCTGGACAGTAATAAGAGAAATACTCTCGGAGTTCTGGGGTGTTTGTAGCTTGTTCAGAAATCATGGTGTAGTGCTTGCCTTCTTCATATTTACTCCCCTGTGCTGACACAGAAGCAGTTGCAAATAAAGTCAAAGCGATGAATCCGCCAAATAGTGTTTTAAGAGCTTTCATGGTGTTCCTTGGGAATAGATATAAATTTCATTGTTGCGATTATAGACCAAACTATTATTTGTTCGTTCAAGGTTAAATGTAAAGATTTATTTCGTCATTTTTTTGTATAAAACTGTTTATTTATAGTTAACCAATAAGTATAAGTTTAGCTTCTTTGATATTGACGATAAATGTTTCTGGAAAGTTGTTTTATCCTTTTTGTTTATACTATTGTTACTCGTTGGATTTACTTCGGTTGACTCTCTGTAGTCTTCGTTTATTCTGACTTTGTTCTCGTGCATAATATATTCCTGTTCGTTTTGTAATACATATTCTGTCAAAGCAACTGATGACAAACCAACGATAAAAATTTACACTTAATATAAGTAAAACTTATGTGTTGAGTTGGGTGGTGATGGATAAACGTCTTAAATATTTAAATGCATTACGCACATTTGAAAGTGCAGCACGACATAAAAGTTACAGTAGAGCTGCAGAAGAGTTATATGTTTCACAGGCTGCGGTTAGTCAGCAAATGCGTCAATTAGAACAAGCATTATCGGTTAAGCTCTTTATGCGAAGTGGACGAAACATGCAACTGACGGAAAGTGGCCAAAGCCTTTTTCTATCAACACATGAGGCATTAAACCTATTAGTAAAAGGACTTAATGGTATTCAAAGTGAGGACGTTGCTGGCGATTTAACGATTACCTCGACACAAGCATTTTGTTCATTATGGTTAATGCCACGTTTATTTAAGTTTTCACAACTACACCCAGACGTAAATGTTCGGATTTTAGGTTCAAACCAAAAAGAAGATTTACAAAAAAAGCAGATTGATTTAGGTATCCGTTTTGGTGTTAAAAATAAGGCGTCAGACACTGATAATCTTGTGATGGAAGACTTTGGAGAAGATGTTGTTTACCCTGTTTGTTCACCAAACCTGTTAAAGCATATGTGGCTGAAAAGCCCTAAAGATCTATTAGATTGCACTTTGGTCAGTTTAGCTAACGAGCGTTTAGTTACTTGGGAGTCGTGGTTTGAACATGCTGGCGTTGAAGGTTATGAAAATGTGACTAAAAAAACCGAAGTAACTTCAAGTGATATGGCGTTAAGTGCCGTATTAAGTGGTCATGGCGTTACGCTTGCCGCCAGTGCTATGTTTTCGCAGTATATACCGACTAAACAATTGGTTGTGCCTTTTAAAATTAAACACCCTATGATTTGGAAACGCTATTTTGCCTATGATCCAAATTCTGTGAAACGTAAGCGTATTAAGGTTTTTATTGACTGGGTACGTACTGAAATGGCAAGCTCTGAGCCGAAAGTTTTGTTGCGTTAACGTCCCTTTATTACCCTTAATGTTAAGGAATAGATATAGATGCCTTGTATTTTAGTTATTGATGACCGTCCTGATATACGTCTGAGCTTAGTCGTACTATTAGAAGATCATCATTACACAGTAATCGAAGCAGACAATCCTCAAATCGCACAAACAAAGCTAAAAAATCATAGTATCGACTTGATTTTATTAGATATGAATTATCAACTAGATACTACGTCAGGTGAGGAGGGGTTAACTTTTCTTACTTGGTTACAAGACTCTTCATTTGCACAAATCCCTACAATAGCGATGACCGCTTGGTCAAATATCGACCTAGTCGTTAAAGCAATGAATTTAGGCGCCAACGATTTCATTGAAAAACCTTGGCGTAATAAGCAATTACTTCATACCTTAGAACAACAGTTCAGTTTGATGAACTTAGAAAATCAAAATAAAAAATTAAAACAGCAACTTACAAAACATAATTTGAATGAATTACCATTAATGACCTTAGCTGAAGCAGAAGTTGCTATGGTTAAATTAGCTTTAGAAAAATCAGAAGGAAGCGTCCCTAAAGCAGCGATATTATTGGGGTTAACAAAAGCATCAATGTACAGACGAGTGGAGAAATACGGTCTTGCTAAAAACTAATTCTCTAGAAGGCTTTATAGAAGTCAAACTCGCGATGCTTTGTGCGGTGATTTTATTGTTGAGTGGCTATGTGGCTTGGCTTTTAACGGTAAAATGGCAATGGATTTTAATCATTGAATTATCGTTATTAACTTTTTTTATCGGTTATATCTTGTCGGTAAAGCAGCGCATAATGAAATCTTTTACCCGAGCTTCATTGCATTTAGACGCTATGAATCAAAAAAATTATAACCAATTTGGAAAGTCGGCTTTTCCTGAAGGGAAAGTAAGAGAGTTTCATCAGCAATTGAAACAACTCAGTGAAAAATTACAGATGCAAAAATCACACTTTGATCAGCAGGCTTTTCTGGTTTATCAGCTGATCTCTCAACTTGATACTCCAGTGCTTGTTTTTAATGGAAAGCAAGAGCTAACACTGGGTAACGAAACTTTCTCTCATTTATTCAAGCAACCTTGGCAAATGTTTCGAGATGCCACAGCAGAACTACTTGGTTTACATTACAATGATGGACACTGGCAATTTATCGATCAAGCAAAGCAAAATCGTTGGCAAATACGTCATAGTGAATTTCTCGATAATGGTGAGAATCATCAGTTGCTGGTATTTATTGATATTGAACCTGCGTTAAGAGAAAGTCAGCTTAATGCATGGCAGCAAATTATTCGTGTATTGGGTCATGAAATTCGTAACTCACTAACACCTGTGTCATCGATGGCAGAAACTTTGGCTGATAAAGCAAGTAATGAACGTGACAAAATGATACTTGGTGTGATCACTGAGCGTTGCCTTCACTTACAATCATTTGTTAATCGTTATTCGCCAATTTCTCGACAACTGCAAATAAATTCTCAGTGGCTCTCTGTTCATCATGTTATAAAATCAAGTTCAAGTTTGTTCAAAGGTATAAATATTTCGGTTAATGCTGGTGTTGAAAATTTTTGGGCTGATGGTCAATTTATAGAACAAATTTTTATTAACTTATTCAAAAATTCTAAAGAAGCTGGCGCAAACGAAATAACTGTCAACTTGGCCCTTCAAGATCAATATTACATTATTGAAGTAGTCGATAATGGACATGGTTTTAGTAATTTGAATAACTTATTTGTACCACTTTATTCAACAAAGCCGCAAGGACAAGGTATCGGATTAAGCTTTTGTCGTAATATTATAGAGCAACATCAGGGAGTGATGGAGTTGCACAATAACAATGAAAACGATTCATCACTGAAAGGGGTGACAGTGATGATGATTCTTCCAAAGCCAACGTAAATATAGGGTGCGAGTGAGTTCGTTTGTGAACTCCTTGGTAGTTCGAAAATGAACTACGTTGATTGATAGACTTAAATCTGAAAATCAAATATTATTTTTAACATGTATTAGCAAATAGAAATATGATAACTTTTGTTAACTTGCCAAGTTTTGATATAGTTAAAAAAATATATAAATATAAAGGGAACTACAAATGAAATTATTTACAAAAGTAGCAATAGCGAGCGTAATTACTTTACTAGCATCTGGTGCAATGGCTGATTCAGCAAAATCAATGAAACATGCAAAAAAAGCCACTGATTTACGTCAATCAATTTTCAGTTTACTCGGCAGTAACATGGGGCCATTAGGCGGAATGGCGAGAGGAAAGATAGATTTCGATGCAGAAAAAGTTGGTAAGCATGCTTTACGTATTAATCAATTATCTTTGATGATTGCAGATTATACGCGTACTGATACTTCAGCACATAAAGTAAAAACAGAAGCATTAGATAAGATTTGGACACAACCAGATAATTACGCCAAACGTATTACAGACTTAACGAAAGCTTCAGCAAATTTACAAAAAGCTGCCTTAAGCGGAAATGAAGGCTTGATAAAAAAAGCGATTGGCGGAGTTGGTAAAACATGTGGCGGTTGTCACGATGACTTTAAAGCAGAATAATTAGAAATCGGTTAGTGCCAAAACTACATTATTTTATACATTAACCACACAACTGCATTTCAGCCTTCGTTCTCTAAGACGAGGCTGAAATTCAGAAAGTATAAAGGTAAAATTAATAATAATACTCTTCAATAATTGGTGCATTCACCACTACTAACCAATATATAAATGCTGCAACGGCTATTACTAATAAAACAGACAATAAGATTTTAGAATGTTGAATTATGTCATTAACCTTAACCAGTTTTTCAGATTTTTTACCGGTGATCATCGGACGAATTAATGACTGCTTTTTAACGCGTTCATAATACGCAATTGCCAAAAGGTGCATAGCGATAGCGGCAATCATAAAATCAAAAATATTATGATGTAAAAAAAACATAATTTTTTCAACTTCCTTGCTGACACTGTCGTAGTAAGGCCCAGAAGAAAATACGTCATCATTGATAAACAAACCACTAATTGCCTGCAGGCTTATTAGAAAAATCATCAAGAAAACCATTAAACTTCCCAAAGGATTATGACCTGTATTATGCTTAACTTGATTACTTCTTAAGTCATTTATGTACAACTTAAGCCTATTGGGTGTAGGGAAGAAAGAACTGAATCGTGAATGTTTCGTACCGACAAACCCCCATAAAATTCTAAAAACAAGTAAGCCTAAAGCGAAATAGCCAAGTTTCATATGAATATCAATTAAATCGTTGTCTTGATCAGAAGTGTACCAAGAGGCTAGGACGGTAAGGGCAAATAACCAGTGGAAAAGTCGTAAAGGTAAATCCCAAATAAGAACTTGTTTAGGCAAGAGTAAATTCCATATAGAAATAAAATAGTAATTGTAATAGGTACTAATTATTAAGTAAAAAGGAATAAGCAAAATAATTGGTATCATTGTGTGAATGATAAATGAACGATACGCTCAACCATTAACTACTAATGTTTTCGTAATAAAGCTTGTGTGATTTTTATACTAATGGTATAAAAAATAATGGAATAAAAATAGAGTATAAAATGGAATACAGTGAACAGATAATTAAAGGGTGCGTAATAGACGAGTTAACGTGTCCCGATTGTGGTTGTAACCACCATCAAGTGAAAGGAGTGATTAAATATGCATTCTTTTTTGTTGAGAGTATTCCATTTTTCCCTATTGAAAAAAATACTGTAGTTCAATGTCAGCATTGCTGGCTTAAAACTGATATAACGACATTGCCAAAACAACGAGTAAAAGAGTTATCAAAAAACTTGTTTCCTGCTTGGCGACTCATTAGTAAATTCTTAGGCTCGCTCCTAACATTAATCTTCTTAGGTTATTTGATACAAGGAGAAGTTGAGAAGCATCAAATGTCAGATAGATTCATCGAAAAACCAGCGATTAATGACTTTTACCATGTTGATTTTCGGTACCTATCTGATGAATTACGTCCTAATGAAAAGTACCGTATTGGTAAAGTAACTGATATTACAGGTGATATAGTCACAGTGGCATATAGCCGACTATTTTACAAAATGCAGCGTGGTGGCGATGAAAGTATTAGAGTGGGACATGTTACTCATTTCAGCTTTTTTTCAAGAAAAAAATACCATTATAGTTTTGCTGAACTAAAAGAAATGCGTGCAGAGGGTGCAATTTACCGTGTTGAAAGGCCTGTCAAAAATAGGTTGCGTGGCAAGCCTGTTATTATCCCTAAAAAACGTTTTGTAAGTAGTACTTATTTCCCCGGTGCAAGACAAAACAACTCGGGTTTAGCCTTTTTAGAAGCGAGCTACATAAGTGAACATATTAAATTAGCTTTTGAGAAATTTAAAATTTCAGCAGAAAGGGGGCATAAGCTCGGACAAGTAAATTTAGCTGAATTATACATCTCAGGTAAGCATGGTAAACAAGATTTAAACAAAGCACTTTTTTGGTTACAAGAAGCAGCTATACAAGATCACCAAATTGCTATCGATAAATACCTGATTGTTTGTAAACAAGTCGCAGAATGTAAGAAGGACGACTTTGTAAAAGTACTATCTGAACAAGGTGTTAATTTTCATATAAGAACATAAAAATGAAAATGCTTATTAAGCAAATAGACTTTTCAAGCGTTGAACAAAACCGCCACTATTAGCTGAAGCTTCATTATATTCATATGGGGTGTCTAATAGCGCTAAACGTAATGAATAAGTACTTCCGTGACCCCATGGCCACCATAATGCAATCATCGCTGGTGTTGTCTCAGTTGCAGGACAAGCTAATATAATTTGGTCTTTACTCAGTTTAATCAAGGGGCCTAAGTGGTCTTTAATTTCTTTTGGTGCCTTTTTAATCGTTTTTTTATTCCACTCATGTTGAAATTCTTGACGAAGCGCTAAGAGTGTTTTGTCTTTTTTGTTACGTGAAAATTCAGATAACATGACTGAAAATCGATCTTCCCATCGCCATGAAAGTTGGTCACCTAATAAACAAATAACAGGGTGAGTAAATTCTTCAATTTTTTCTTGGGAATAAGGCACTAAAAATCCTATAAATATGCTTTAAAGGAAAATTACTTTTAAAGCAAAACATCAATTATGCTTTGTATATTACAACTTATTAATACAAAAAAGAAAGGGGTTGCTGTTAAGAATTGTGATTTTTACGATATTTATCTGTTATTCTTATTAGATGTTATTTTTATGGTAATTCCTTGTAAATAATGGAGTTAATAATTAAATCAATCCTTTGTTTACGAGTAGTGGATAGAAGGTTGAGCAATACTATTCTTTTGCCGTGGTGTTTTCTTTTTGTTTATCATTCAATTTCTGCTTTATAAAAAGGTGAACTGAATATGATAGGTTTTGATATGGTTGCAAATTCGCCATTCAAGTTAAATTTTATAGGGCCTAGAAAAGCTTCATATTCATTGGCTTTAATTATTTTTTAATCCCGTGTTATTTAATGTACTTGATCAAGCTATAAATTGAATAATAATATTTAACGACATCATATTGATATAAAGGTGGTTCTCATTAAACAGGAAAACCTAACTGTGCTTTCAATTTACTCGCTTGTCGACGAGATATTTCTACGTTCATGTTACTTGTCATTTTCGCGGTTAAGCCGTAGTTAACGGTTTGTTCCAACTCCTCTATGGAATCAAGGCGAATTATGTCGACGCGGCTGGCGCGAAAATAAGTGTTTGTATCAAGTCTTGCTTCAATCTTGTTTAAAGAGCTGTGTAAGTAAGCTTTTCCTTTTGGGGTATAAATTGCGGCATGATTTCCGATACTTTCAAAACGAGAAATATCACCTAAACGAATTATTTTCATATGGTCACCAAACTTAACCATAAGTTTAAAGTCATCATTAAGTAGTGCTTCTTCGGAGATAACCTCACGTTCAGAAAATTTATTTATGGTATCAGCTAAGCGTTCTGGAACGATGGGCTTAACTAAATAGTCAATGGCATTAAGCGCAAAAGCGTCAACGGCAAACTCGTCATAAGCTGTACAAAAAACAATAGGAATTTCGCCTTTGAGTTTCTCCGCCAACGTTAACCCTGTGCCGCCGGGCATTTCAATATCTAAGAATATAATATCAGGTTGATGTTGTTCGATTTCATCATACCCTTGGTCTATATTCTCTGCTTGAGCAACGATGTTTACGTTAGGGTGTTTTTTTAATAAACGTAGTAATTCTTGGCGCGCCATACGTTCATCATCAATGATGATGGCATTAAGCGGTTTATCCATTTTTGATAGGCTCATAAGGTAAACTCATATTTACATGAAAAGTATCGTGTTCTGTTTCTTGGCTTAACTTGCCTTGTTTACCAAAAATCAGATCAATCCGTTGGGTTAAGTTCTTTAGTCCGACCTTAGTGCCCGACTTAACTAAATCTGGCTGATAAGGGTTAATAACATCAATAATCACCATGTTATTTTCTATTTTGGTATTTAACGTTAATACCCCGCCATTTTTCAAATGCGCGATGCCGTGTTTTATCGCATTTTCAACAATGGTTAATAAACCCATGGTAGGAATTTTAGCGTTTTTACTTTCTGGTGATATATTCAGATTAATTCGAAGTCGATTACCTAAGCGTATATCTTCAATGGCTAAATAATGCTGACAAACATCAAGTTCTTTACCAAGTGAGGTGTAGGCTTTGTTATCAGTTGATAGGTTGTAGCGAAACAAGGTAGACAGCTGAGTAATAAGCTCGGCAGCTTTATCTTCGTCTTCGTAAATCATTCCTCTAATTGTATTTAACGAGTTAAATAAAAAATGAGGGTTTATTTGGTTCATTAAGCTGGCAAGTTGTTGCTCTTTTAGTTGCTCTGCTAGCTTTCGACGATCTCTTATTGAAGTAATGGTTAAATAGAGAAAGCTCCAAGTAATGAAAAATATAGAATTTATCAATAAGTAGAAAATGAATTCCACAATTATCCCGTTTTGATAAATAAACATATCAGGTACAGGAAGTGTTAAAGCCCACTCTAAGAATTTGTCGATTAATGTAGAAATTAACGTGCATAGAAAAATGACTTTTAAGAAGGCACTTAATGTAGTTTCTTGGTTTTTAAATTGGTAGTTACGGAGTACATAATGGGTTAATAAAATGGCAGAGGTATAAGAAAGCGTATTTTTAAGGAGATAATACGGTGTTGAGTTTTGAAATTCAGGCGTTTGAAGTTGAGGGTCGATATATAGCCCGAGAATACCTGAAGCAAGCACAACACATAAACCTAGAAATTGGCAAAGGTAATAAGCGGTGTTAGATTTCTTTTTTACTGTCATTTTTATCGGTTGCTTTGTCTGTTTTGGTATTTGATATAAGAGATAGGCAGTATATAACGTCTATCGCGTTAGCGTATAAATAAAGCCGCTATAATTAATTTAATTCATAAATAAGTACATATGCACCGCAGAATATAAGTTATTCACAAAGTGCAAATAAATCGGTAAATATATCCCTCCGCTTCGATAGCGAGATAAACTAATAATAACGGCTAAAGGAAATAAAACTAGGAGTATGGATAGATCGTATTGACCAGAATGAATCATTGTAAATAAAACACTGGTGATAATAATGGTACCAACAATACCCAAAGGTGAACTCTCTAACCCCTTGTAGATAAAACCGCGAAAAAGAAGTTCTTCAAAAACTGGCGCTATAATAACCACAGCAATAAATAACAACCATAGATAATCAGTTGAATTATAAATGTCGATCATACTTTGAGGCGTTTTTATGGATAAAGCGCTTGAGGCAAAATATGAAAATATAAAATACGCGAATATTGCTAAGTTAAAATTAATAAATGTCGCTCTGTCTGGCCATTTGTCAAAACCTAAATAAGCGGCTGCAGTTGTTATTTTTCTTCTATTAGCAAAGTTGAAAATGATGGGAGATAAACATAAAGCGGTTAACAGATAATTAATTGCGTTAAAGTCACCGTCGAGTGCTAACTTTTGACTAATATCTGTACCAAAATCTAGCGCGTATTCTGAATTCAGACCTGATGCGTTGATTTCTATACCTGCGGCTATGCCAAGAACAATTATTGATATTAAAAAGTAGAAAATGAAAATCAACAGGGTTAAACCTAAGGTTGCTTTAGCGCTCCATGGTTTTTTGATTTCATTGGACATAACCTCTACTTGTGTACTTTCAACAGTGGTTGCCATTATTTTCCTTGTGCTGCATTTATTATAAGGCGACTAATATAAAATGATAATGAGTATAATTAAAAGTAAAATAGGCATAAATTTATCCCTTTCCAATAGATTGGGTATTTTTAGTCGTTAAAGGCTTTAAATTTATTAGGTTAACTTTCTGTTTATTGCTCTTACTTTCACAACCATTTGAGGACATATCTTGATTTTGTGCAGTGCTGAAACCTGCAGAAAAAAGACCAAGAAAAATCAATGAACCTACTACGGCAAAAATCATTTTTAATGTTGTCATTTTTTGTTCCTTTTAAAATGCTTTAAACTTTTGAGCGCTATACTTCTTAAGTGATAATAAGAATACAGTGTGAAATAAGTGAAAAAGGTAAAAAGTGATAAACGGTTAGAAAAAATGATGAGCGGTTAAATATTTAAGTAATCTTTCATAATGAGTCTTGAGCTTTGTGGGAATAGCCGGACTATCAGCTTATTTCGAAAGGTAAAGACAGGGAAACACTAAAAGTATTTCCTGAACGTTGTTGCTTTAATTGCCCTTGTGTACCAAATATAAGTCCAATTCTTTGCTGCAAACTTTTCAATCCTACTTTTGTTCCAGGTTTTACTAAATCCTCTTGGTAAGGGTTGCTGACCTTTATTAATAATTTATTTTGCTCAACTTTACTCTCTAAGGAAACCGTACCGCCTTTCTGTAAATTTGCAATTCCGTGTTTAAGAGCGTTTTCAATTAAGGTTAATAAACACATTGTGGGTATCTTTGCCGATTCACTCTCGCGCGATACAGAAAAGTTTACTTTCAGGCGATCACCTAAGCGAATTTCTTCAATAGCTAAATAATGCTCACAGATCTTTAGCTCAGCGCCTAAGCTAGTATGTGCTCTAGTGTCTGTAGATAAATTATAACGAAAAAGTGTGGAAAGCTTGGTGACTAGCTCAGCTGATTTATCTTTGTCTTCGTAGATCATGCCGCGAATGGTATTCAGTGAATTAAATAAAAAGTGCGGGTTTATTTGATTCATCAAACTTGATAATTCTTGATCTTGTAACTCCTTTCGAAGTTTAATACGTTCGCGATTAAAAGTAATTGCTAAATAAAAGCCACTCCATAATGTAAAAATAAACAGATTAACGATACTTTTCATCAATATGTAGTCAACGGAGAAGTAAGACTTCTCTGCATCGCCGAAAGCAACCCCGTTAATAACGCCTACCACAGTCGCCGCTGCGGCACTTAACATTATCGCGACACTGTATACTTTGAAATAAGATGGGTTATTTTGTCGATGGTTTTTTATGTAGGCCCGCAATATAAAATGTGTCGATAAAAGGGAGACGAGTATATTTTGAAGGCAGTAAAATATTTCAACAGTAAAATCAGTGTCAACTTCTTGAGTCATGAAAACGGCAAACAAGGGAAAGCTAAAGAACAACACGGTTCCTATCAACTGACAAAGGTAATAGCTTTTATTCGTTTTCATACTGTTAATTTTTTGTGACTTGATTAGATTGATGCCGATGCTAACACAGGTTTGTTTGTATGTTGATAGTTCTACCTGATAATTTTTTTACTTGCTTCGATCTATTTGCTTTTCAACTTTGGCGAAGTTTTCAATGACTTCACTTGTTGTCGAATCATATTCAACAATGTGATAACGCCATGTCCTTTCCACTATGTAAACTAAAACTATCCTTAAAAAGGTGAAAATGCGTGCTAATAAAACGGCTTAAAGTGCGGTGAACTTATCTTCTTTAGCTAAATTGAATTTTTGAATGCACGCCTGACAAATACAGCTTTGGCTTTTTTTGTCATCAGGAATTTGTTGTATTAATGCGTTAGGAACTTTTTCTAGCAAGCACCAACAACCTTGCGGTGAAGCAACATCACAACGGTTATTTTGCTGGCAAAGAGGGCAGTGGACAGCTTCTAGGTTTATAGACATTTGAATATACTCTTTAATCATCTACCGTGAATGAGATTTGATAATTATACCAAGAAAAACTTTTTCTCACTTTGTTTTTTACTCAGGTGAATAGTGATTTATCAAAGTAGATTTATAGGTTTAAAAATGTTGCTATATTGTCCGCTTTACAGGCAAACTAACAAGATAATAAAAATAAAAGGATTTTTTTTGCAAATTTTCAATTGTTTACCTCGTATAAAAGTAAGTGTTATTACCACTCTCCTCCTGTTGTTAAGCGGTTTTATTCACGCTGAAAAATATGATGATATTCACATCGAAGCCGCTCCAACTTGGGTCGAAATTCGTGACATTACACTGACAGAAGATATTCCCGTTGACGAAATCAACGACGGCGTATTTTATCAATTACTTGACTCACAACGAAAAGTGTCAGCGTCCGAAAAAATAGTGTCATATTCTCGATATGTTGAAACAGTTGCGAATCAAGCTGGCGTTGATTATACCTCACAAATAAATCTCGATTTTGACCCTTCTTATCAAAAGCTGGCACTGAATACTTTGTTCATCGTTCGAAAAGGCGAGCGTATTGATAAACTGTCGAGCGCAAAAATATTATTATTAAACCGTGAAACTGAATTAGAAAACCAAATTTATAATGGCTCTTTAACGCTTAATATTCTTATAGATGATATTCAAATAGGCGACACCATAGATTATAGCTTTACACTTTATGGTAAAAACCCAGTTTATAAAGGAATTTTTGCTTACAGTCGTTCGTTGAATTGGAGTGTCCCAGTAAGGGATCAATTTGTGCGAGTACTTTGGGGAAAAAAAGCGCCTCTATTCTTAAGCACGCGTAATATATCTCCTGACATTAAAGAGCGAAAATTAGGTGAGTTTACAGAATACCAAGTGCACATGAATAATACTGAAACACTTTCAACAGCAGGTGAAGTACCAGGTTGGTATGAGCCTTATGGTTCAATATCATTTAGCGAAAGTAAAAACTGGGAAGATGTCGTTGTTTGGGCCGAAACCTTATATTCATCTAGCGAACTGCATGACAGTATTGTTGAACTCGCCAATGAGATTAAACAACAAAGCGCTAGCCAAGCGGAGCAAATTACTGCCGCATTAAAATATACTCAAGACAACATACGTTACGTTGGCTTGGAAATGGGGGTTAATTCACATTTACCCACTCCTGCCCATGAAACCTTAGCGTTAAGATACGGAGATTGTAAAGACAAAGCCTTGTTGTTCATTGCGCTGCTAAAAGCACTGGATATTGAAGCTTTCCCAGCCTTAGTTGATACAGAAGATACCAAATTACTGGCTGAGAAGTTACCTGCGGTTAATTTATTTAATCACGTTATTGTAACACTGCAATTTAATGGTGAACGTATTTGGTTAGATCCAACATTAAGTTATCAAGAAGGGCAGTTAGATCACCTTTTTCAGCCTGATTATGGGTATGCTTTGGTTGTTAAATCGGGTGAAACAGCTTTAACGTCTATGGCAAGTAACGATCAAAATACTTATACACATGTTGAAGAAATTTTCACTATTCCAGAAAGCATTGAAGAAGCAACTTTATATAGTGTGGAGAGTAAATATTTAGGGGATAAAGCACAGCAGCAACGAGGCAGAATAGAACGCGATGGTAAGAAGAAGCTGACTCAAGACTTCAAAGTATTTTACCAACGCACTTACCCTAAATTAACCTCAATTGCTCCAATTGATATATCAACCGATACAATATCAGGTGTTTTAACATTAACAGAAAACTACTCTATTAATGAATTTTGGACAAAAGGTGATGTAGATTACGAAAGTGATTTTTATCCTTCAAATATTAGAAATGCGGTTTATAAACCTAAGCAACAAAAAAGAAATGTACCGCTATGGTTCGACTATCCCAATAATATTATTAATAAAACCACGATTACTTTTAAAGAAAGTGGTTGGCATTTCGGCAATGAAACGTTTGTTGAAGACAACGACTTTTTCTTTTTTGAACGTAAGGTAAATTTCGCGGATGATACCTTAAGCCTAACCTATGAATATCGTTCCAAAACTGATCATATTCCAGCAAATAAAATTGATAATTATCTTACCGCAAGAGATTTATTAAGAAAAAAAGCTTATTACGGTATTATTAAATATGCGGAGGACAAAAATAAGGTCGATGACTTTAAAGACGACTTTTTAGATAATTGGGTGATGAAAGTTGTTTTGCTTTATGTTATTGCCTTTCTTACGCTTATAGTAAGCTGGCGAATAGAATCGAGTGGTCGCCCTGAGTTCACTGAAAGTCATTTTTTTCCTGTAACCATAGTTAAGTTTTTAGTTTTGTCGTTATTTACAATGGGAGGCTACACGGCTTATTGGATGTACAGAAATTGGAAAACGATAAAGGAAAAGCAACAAAGTGAGTTAATGCCAATAGCACGCGCTATTTTTGGTATCTTTTGGTTTTATCCTCTATTTTCAGTATTAAAAAAAGACAGTGTTGAGCGTTTCGATAAAAACAAAGTCATGATTCCTGTTGTTGCTGCTCTTTTTGCGCTGGTTTATTTTGTATTGTCAGTGACAGGAAATTACCTAGAATATGCAGCATTAAGTTTACTTATCTTGTTATTACCTTTGCTTTTTATTCCATTTGTGAATTACATAAATAAAATTAACGCTCAAGATAGTGACGCTAGTCGCTATAACTCTAAATGGAACATTCAAAGCATTGTTGCCATCATCTTATACCTACCATTGTTAGGTTTTGTTATTGCTCAAGAAACACCTCTCATTCCTAGCGATTCAGTTGTTTCGCAGAATGATATTATGCAACATGACATGAAGTACCTTTATCGACAGGACGTTGTGTCTGCGAATGAAACGATACATTATTTTTACAGTGATGGTTTTCTAAGCATTCGCGATGACGGAAATGGCTTTACGGATGAGCATGTTTTTTCATATTGGCAAGATGACAATGACAGTCTTCAAATTGAAAAAGCCGCATTTAAAGACATCAAAAATATTAAGGTAAAACATGCGGATAAAAAAGATGAAGACACCATAATTACCATTATTAGGTTTGATGATTCTAACTTTGAACTATTTGTCTCTTCGATCAAGAAAGGGGATATATTATTTATTGATAAATTAAAAGCGCTTTGGGAATTAAGTAAGGGGGAGTAATAGCCCCGGAATGAAATCAAAAAAATAAAAATAAAAATAAAAATAATAAGAAGGAGAAGGGATGATGCGCATATTATTAGCGACCTTACTGTTGGTGAGTCTTTGTTCGTGCCAATCTACAAAGGTAACGACAATAGCAAAGAATGAAGATAAATTGCTGGATCCAAATTCCGGGTTTTTATTGTTGGGTATTGAGACCAATAGAAATATGAAGTTTATCGAAATATCTGGTCCAACGGATATTCAACTTACCGCGAAAGACTTAAAAGAAGGGACCAATTACCTTCTTATAGATCTGAGTGCCGGAAACTATGCAGTTGAACGAGTGCAGCTTGGTAACTACCGCTACATTTCACTTGAAGATGAAGAAAACTGGAAATTTAGCGTCGTTCCTGGACAAATCAATTACGTAGGTCATCTAGAGCTCAATACGAGTCAAAATGCTTTTTACAGTAGCGCGGAGCTAGTCAATCGTTCTTCTGAAGCTCTGCAATTTCTAGAGAAGGAATTTTCAGCGATTTTAACTAATCGAAAGCTAAAATATGGTGGGCCAGGAGAAGATGCTTTTTTTGATTTTATTTCTACTTTGAGCAAGGATAAGTACGATGAAAAAAATTAATTTAGCCATTACTTTGATTTGCCTGATGTGTTCTTTTTGGGGTAATGCAGAGCCTATTATCGCTAGCAAATTATACGCAACACCTGATAACTCAATGCTGAGGCTAAGTCCGGATGGAAAATTCCTTACAGCATACTATCGCAGTGATAAAGGCCATTACATCAACCTGATTGATCCCCACCGTAATAAATTTTTATCAAGAGTGGACTTGGGTTTAGATAGCAAACTTGATACCTATCAATGGTTAAATTCCAGCCAGCTTTATTTTTCGGTTATTTATCGCAATCAACGTATATCCTTGATAGGTAGTGTCAATAAAAATAATGATGTCGATGTCAAGCTTATGAAATCAAAGGGGTATTTGCTCGACTCGCTGACGGGATTCGAAAATCAATTATTATTTGCAAAGCGTAAAAAATCTCGGTCGGATACCCGCGACTATTATTACGATCTATATAGAATTAATATTGTAGATTTGATTAATGATGATTTTAGTGATGCTTTTAAGATAAAGCATGACCCAAAAAACGTCAGTAATTATTTTTATGATGAGCAATACAAACGAATTTTAACAACAGAATATAAGAAAAAAGAAAAATCTATTATTGTTAAATATATTCCTGATACGGGAGGAGATTGGACGAATATATTCAAAATTAAGGATTACGGGTATAAAATTGAACCTGTCGGATTTTTTGATGCGAATTCATTAGTCGTACTTACCAATAAAAATAGCGACAAAATGGTATTGAGGGCTTACGATTTTAAATCTAAGATTTTAGGTGAAGTTTTATATCAACACCCTGAGTATGATCTCAAATCTGCAGCCTTTGATGATCAAGGCAAACTGGTTTACGTAACATATTTACAGCACGGCTTAACTAAGTTTCTCTATTTTGACAGCGATGATTCTCAATTTATTAAACGTTTGAACAAATCCTTTGAAAATAAAGAGGCATATGTTGTCGATGAAAGTGCCGATGAACGTTTCAAACTCATATACGTTAATGGTTCAGACGAACCGGGTGAATATTTTTTTTACAATCAACAAAAAAATAGCGTGAATCGACTTTTTGTATCGCATCTAGACCTTGAAGATAAATCATTTTCACCTTCACAACATTTAAATGTGACGACTAGCGATGGTACGGTTATCGAAGCGTTTCTTACCATGCCTGTAGGTTACGATTATAAAACCTTGCTCGTGATGCCACATGGTGGACCTATCGCAGTTCAGGAAAGCGATCGATTTAATAAAAATGTACAGTATTATGCTAGTCGTGGCTTTACAGTGTTACGCGTTAACTTTCGTGGGTCTGCTGGATTCGGAAAGGCTTTTCAGACACAGGGCGTTGGTGAGTTTGGTCGTCTAATCGAAGAAGATATCACTGCCGCGGTAAATCACGTAACGGAGCTGCATAATTTTGAAAATACATGTGCGATTGGCAGCAGTTACGGGGGATATTCAGCGGTTATGTTATCGATAAAGCATCCTGAACAATATGATTGTGTTGTTGGATCATTTGGTGTTTACGATTTGCCCCTTTTGTTCAATGCCAGCAATTATCGTTCTGGGAAAGAGCATCGAAAAAGAGTATCTAAAACCGTTGGTGAATATCACGATGACTTAAGGCTCGTATCGCCAATTTATCTTTTCGAGCAACTTAAAACCCCATTAATGTTATTAGCTGGTAGGAATGACAAGGTTGCCGATTTTGAACATACAAATCGTTTACATTACCTGTTGAAACGCCAGGGGCATAATGTTGATACCATGTTTTATGACAATACAGGTCATGGCCATTACAACTGGTTTGGTAATCGCCATCAATCTGCGATATCCAGTGATTATATTCTTAGGACATTAGGGCTTAAGCGTCCTGAGCCTAACAATCTTACTGCGGCAGCAAAAGAAGCTATAGCGGAAGATTTTGCTATCATTGCTGACGGATATAGTTTTGACAATCAAGTACCCGACGACAAGAAAAAAGCTCTAGAGTATTATCACTTAGCCGCAGAATATAATCATCCAAGGTCTGTGTTTAATATTGGCGCACACTACCATCGCGGGGACGAACTAGTAAAAGACTTAGGCAAGGCTGTTGAACTATATAAAAAGAGTGCCAAATTAGAGCACCAGTATGCATTTACACGTCTTGGACGAATGTATATGGAAGGGGAACATGTTACTAAAGACTGGGGGAAAGCCCACCAATATCTAGAAAAAGCTCAACTATTGGACGATAATCCACGTAATAATTTTCGACTTGCAAGGTTTTATTGTATAGCCCCTGATAAATACAAGAATTTCGATAAGTGTCTGGAGTTAATGGCGTTGAAGCCGTATTTAAAACAATCTGAAGTAAAACATAAGAAGGCAAAAAAGGAACTAAGAGAAACCATTGCATGGATTTTATTCGAAGGTCAGCTTACTACCAATGAGCAGCAAAAAATAACTGATATGGCTATCGAAGTTTTCGAGTTAACAGACACTGAAACTACGATAGAAAATCTTAGAATGGGTACTTTTAATTACATTGAAAGTAGTAAATTTGGTACCAATGGAAAATATGAATTAGCCCACTCTGGAAGCGCGGTGTCATTTACCAAGAAAAAGTCATCTCGATTTGGTGTCGCTTTTGAACTTGATGTACCTGGATTCAGCGTAAACGATAAAGCACAACAAGTCGCTATTGCAATTCGTTGGAGTAAAACCTTACCCGATGGAAGTAAAGAACCTATCGACAATGAGCTTTATTGGGGAGTACCTTCTGGTGACTGGCTGTTTTTGAAATCTATTAGTACTATCGAAGAAAAGAGTACTTGGACACTTGAAATCTATGATATGGCTAAAAATAAGTTATACACTCAAGAATTTTTCATTGATCCAGATAACGGTGAATAGTTTTAGTCAATAAAATTAATAAGGTAGCGCTAAGCTTCTAGTTTGGCTACCTTAATTTTTATTCACAAGTAATCAAAACAGGAATTAACTATTAGGCTTAGGTGTTGTAGTTTTTTCCTTATCGTATGTCGCTTTATCCCCTGAATGGGAGTGCTAGCAATGATCTCTGGATATAAAAATTCTGATTTCCTAGAAAACATGAAAAACTAAAGCATCAGGTGTTAACAAATAAATTAACTTTATTATCACTACACAACTAAATGAATCCTAATCTTAGAGTTTGAGACATTGTGTGTGGTTTAGGTATTGTTAATACATAACTATTTTTTCAGCTTAATCATAATAAGGATAGAGACATTTCATTTAATCAGCCAATGTTATAACACTGTGATTTAAAATATTACATTATAGGATTATGAAAATTAGGTGTTCGTACAATGTTCACTACCTGCCAGTCTGCTGACCTAATATTGAAACAAAAAAGCAGTCTTGTAAGGACTGTTTTGTTAAGGTTTTCAGATATCAGCCAGTACACAAAACCTATCAACAACTCTTCAACTGAAGGCTGATGTCTGAAAGGCT
>CAJWBY010000059.1 GCA_913020705.1 uncultured Colwellia sp. | reverse complement strand
ATTCATAAGAGATAGACACAGGTATAATATTAATTTCAGATAAATAGTCAGAGATTGATTTTTGCTTACCTTTGTTCAAAAATAGCATTGAAATTAATGCTGAGTTTGTTTTATCAATACCATCTTTAGCACGACCTTCACGTTGTGCTATCCAGATGTTTTGCTGGCGTTCATGAACAGTATGGTGAATATATGAAGACAACTGTTTAGATGCATTCAACATCGCTCTTTTACTTTCTTCACTGCGCTTAACGATGAAGCTTTTATTAATACGCATTAAGTCAGCTACCCAAGGTTGATGCAGTAAATTGTCGCCTACGGCAGCCTCAACAGTATTAATACCGCTTTTGTATAGCGCCCAATTAATGAGTGCTACATCAAGCACTATGTCTCTATGGTTACTTATAAAAAGCATAGGCTTACTTGTATCAATTTTTTCTAAACCATGAAAAGTAAAACCATCGGTACTTTTTTTAATTAAATGGTGTAAATACTTTGCAACCTCAGTTTGAATTTCTTCAATATTGTGAAATTTGCTGGAACGTAATTTTAAAGTCCACTTTACGAGAGTGCGACAAGCCTTTGGCATGAGTTTATACATAACAGGCATTTTGAAACTGCAAATAGAAGATAGGAGCCCATCGTCACTGATCAGCTTTTGGATCACTGCGGCAACTTCATCATCACGATAAGGGCGAATATCATCAAACATTTAATATCTCTATAGCTGGAATACAGCGATTTTTTCAACTGAAAAACTGGACGATATTATAACCGAAGTTTAAAAGAAAATGCTTGTATTGTTTTAACCTTATTATTTTAAATAATAAGAATTCATTAACTTACAATAATTAACAAAAAATAATGATAAATATTACGCAAAATCAAAAAAAATTTAAAAAAAGTTGCTACAGTTAAGAGGTAAGCTTTTTTGAACTAACTATTTTTTTCATTGTAAAGCTTGTGTTTTTCGACTTTACCCATAAGTCTTAAAGTCAGTAATTAATAAAAAGGAATACCTATGAAAATAAATCTTTCAGGTCACCATGTAGATGTTACCGATGGTGTAAAAGAACATATCGACGAAAAATTCTCAAAAATTGCTAATCATTTTCCTACCCTCATTTCTTTAGACATTATCCTCTCGAAAGAGCATGGCCGATTTGGTGCTGAAATAACGACAAATTATGAAGGTGGTCGTATTTCTGTTTCTGCTCAAGATGATGTTATGTATCCTTCTATTGCAAGTGTTGCAAAAAAACTTGATGCCGCACTTAAGCATAGAAAGGGCCAACTCAAAGCAAACTTACACAGTAAGCCGCATTCAGTAACACCTGAAATTGCTCATGAAAAAGTTCAAGAGATGAACTTGAACTAATTCATCTGCAGCTAATTTTAGATTTTACGGGAGCTTATAGCTCCCGTTTTGGTTTCTAGCGGATAGTTTCTTATATGAATGGTATACTTAATTGTTGAAAATAATGTTGTAGATGTGGAATATGCTGGTCCTTTCAAATAATGTATCGCTAGATGAAAATGAAATCGAATTAACGGCTATTCGTGCGCAAGGAGCAGGAGGGCAAAATGTGAATAAAGTCTCATCAGCAATTCATTTACGTTTTGATATAAAAGCGTCGTCTTTACCGGATTTCTATAAAGATCGCTTACTTGCCTTAAAGGATAAGCGCATTACTAAAGAAGGTGTTTTAATCATTAAATCACAACAGTATAGAACACAAGAGAAGAACAGAGATTCTGCACTTGAGAGAATTGTAGAGTTAATAAAAGCAGCGGTGATTGTTCAAAAGGTAAGAAGAGAAACTAAGCCAACGAGAAACTCTAAAAAAAGACGCTTAGCGGGAAAGTCTCACCGCAGTAATGTTAAAGCATTACGCGGCAAGGTCATTGATTAGCCCATTTTATTTTTTTCGGATTATACGTCTACATCCAAAAAACGATAATAAAAATAAAGTAAAATATGAAAAACTACCGCCACCACTATCAGACGATTCTTCATTATTGAGCGAGGTATTTTTAACTGAAGCTAGACTGGCATCAGTTGTCGCCGAATCATCAATAATCGTGACAGTATGAATCGTAACAAAATTATCTACACCAGGAACAAAATCAGCATCCGCGCATTCTGTGCTTGTATATTCAGGCATAGGGATTTCTGAGCAAATGGGTAATAATGCGATGTTATCTAGGTTGTCCATACCTTCAATAACTTCACCAAATACGGTAAAACCACCATTTTGAGCATCTAAATTAGCACTGTTATCTTTATAATTGATAAACCATTGGCTCGTTGCACTATTTGGATTACCTCCTACCTTTGCCATAGCAATGGTACCTCTAACATTTGAATAAATAGGTTCATTAAGTACAGTAGGATCAGTTGAGATTGCAGTTAAAGGAAAGTCACCTTCGAATGAGTACCCGCCTGCCTGCACGATAAAGTCAGGCACCAAACGATGCACAACGGTATTATTGTAATCACCGTCATTTATATAGTTTAAAAAATTCTCAACAGTTTGAGGTGTTGTTTCATCATGCAAATTAATTTTGAAGTTACCTTGAGACGTTTCAACTTCAACAATTGTTGCATGGCTTGAAAAAGAAAAGAGTGTAGCGAGAGACAATGCACCAACGAGGACGAGAGATTTAGAGTTTGCTTTATACATAATAACCTTAACTTTATGAGTGATATTAACATTGAATATAATGTCACAGATAGTAAAAGTATTATTCTTAAACAACAAGCGCTTTTATTGCCTGTAAATCAAAATTATATTTCAATACGTTATTTGATTTTATCCTCATAGATAATAAAAATGCACATTGTAATTTACAATGTGCATTTTATTTTAAATAATAATAACTTACATTTATAACGAATGAAGAAAACGCTCGCTACGTGGTATATAGTAATTATCATAATTTAAGGAAAAGACGACATTACTTGAACGACCCACAATTTCGTTACGAGGTACAAAACCTATCACACGAGAGTCTGCGCTGTTATCACGATTATCCCCCAACACTAAAAATTGTCCTTCAGGTACTGTAACTTCATTGAAATTAGCTAGACTTGAATTTATGTTATTTGTACGAATATTGTGTGATTGTCCATTGATGCTTTCTGTATTGACATAATGGTTGTTGGAATGAGGCTTTTCTGTTGATGTTTGTTGATAACTTATGGCTAGCCCATTGATCAATAATTTGTTGTCTTTCATGGCGACTTTGTCTCCAGGGACACCGATTACTCTCTTTACTAAACGTTTGTCTGATACTACTGAATCAAAAATGATTATGTCGTTAGTTTGAGGTTCGGCTAGTTTAATAAGCGAAACATGAGTGAAGGGGAGTCGAATATCATAAGCCATCTTATTAATGAATATTCTATCACCTTCTACAATTGTAGGCTTCATAGAACCTGTTGGAACATCACTCCAATCTGCCACAGCGCTTCGAAATACTAACATTAAGCCAATAAAAGCAAACAATGATTTATTTTCTTTCCAGAGTTTTGATAAACGTTTTTTCATGTTTTTTCCTTTTAACAGACAAATAAAATAATCAGGTATTACACTTTGGTTATTATGACTATGATTCTTATTATTTGTTTCGTATGAAATGTAACGGATTATGACAAGTGGCTGTTTTAAGATAAAAGAGCATATTTCAATATAAAATCATTTGAATGAAATATGCACTTTATTTAGAAGTATAATTTTTTGTTTATGGCTTTTTAAATACTAAGGTAAAGCGGTCTGTATTACCTGTAACTGTTTTTCTTCCTACTTCATAAATAAGTTCATCATCAGGTCGAGAAAACATGTTTGATGATTTTTCTAATATGAAACCTGCTTTTTGCACTTCAAGTATTACCGTTACAGGGTCTTCTCGGCGAGATAATTCTCGTGATTCATCTACCATGTGGCGTCGAGTATGATCAATTATTACATAAGTACCACCAGACTTTAATGCTGAAAATGCGGCATTATTGAGCTTGGTTTTATCTTCTTCATTAAAGTTATGGTATTCACGAATGTTTAAAACCATATCAGCATCGGTCATCCCAAACGATAACTTGCCTAAATCATATCGGTATTCTTTATTGTTCCAAGATAATGGGATGGGTAACTTTTTGGCTGACTTGAATGCTTTATGCTCAAGTAATTCATCCATATTATTCAACCATTCCGCTTTGTAAGCTAGATACAGTTCACCTTTTTCGGCAAGTAATGGTGCTAAAATTTTTGAATACCAACCATTCCCGGGCGCAAATTCAATCACTTTCATATTTTGTTTGAAATCAAAAAACGCTAAAGCTTGTGCTGGAGACCTGTTCATATCTCGCTTAGTATCAGCCTCAGTTCTATAATCCATCTTCATCGCTGATTGGACATTTATTTGTAATTCACTTTCTGCCGCTTGGCTGGTAGATATTTGGCCAAGTAGAATTGTTGTTAGCATTAAACTGCTAAGTGATATTTTCATTGATATAAGTCCCATTCAATTCAATCGATTTGTTTAAAAGATAACAGCATAAAAATAGAAATAAACTTTCATCATAAATAAAAATGTAATCTTTACTTGAGTTTTGAGCAAAAGCTAAGGAAAATTCCATCGAAATTTACGCACATTGTAAAGTAACCAACCAAAACGATTATATCAATGACCAAAAAGATAAAAGTCCCATTAAAACGAAAAAATGCAGATTCAGCTGAGGTAACATTAGGTTTAACTGATCCTAAAAGTCCAAGTAATGTCGGTGCAGTAATGCGGGCCGCAGGTTGTTACCAAGTGGACACTGTATTATATAGTGGTATTAGGTATGCAAGGGCGGCGAAGTTTCATACAGACACACAAAGTGCGAGCAAGAAAATACCGCTAATAGGTGTTGATTCTTTGGCTGAAAGTTTACCTGATGGCAGTAAACTCATATGTGTTGATTTAATTGAAGGGGCTATTCCATTACCTGCGTTTATTCACCCTAAAAATGCAATGTATGTATTTGGTCCAGAAGACGGCACTATTAGTCAGGAAGTTATCGACCAGGCGGATGCCGTAGTTTATATTCCAACAAACGGTTGCATGAACTTAGCGGCTACAGTGAATGTACTGCTTTATGATCGATTAGCTAAACTTCCAACAGCGCTTGGTGATGATGAACTTATTCGTAAAAGTAGAGATACTAATAATACGGTAAAAGTTAAAAAGTAAAAGAGTGGGTATCATTTTAAATTCTTTGTTTGTACATAAAACAAACAAAAAAAATAATTAAAGTAGATAAAAAACTTGACTATCTTATTGAAAGATATAAAATGCTCGCAGCTAGAAAGTACTACCTATATTTATGTACCAAGTTTCGAAGTTATGTTAGTAGCTCGTCCTGTTTAATAAGTCATAGCAACACTCTCAGCAACATCGTTTTAGTGAATTTAAATTTATTTAAATGGCTAGAACAACTTAAGATAAAATTATATTAAACAAATAGGATACTATTATGTCTACAACTACTGGTACAGTAAAATGGTTCAACGAGTCTAAAGGTTTTGGTTTCATCGAGCAAGAATCTGGTCCTGACGTTTTCGCACATTTCTCTGCAATCTCTGGCGACGGTTTTAAAACTCTTGCTGAAGGCCAAAAAGTACAGTTTACTGTTACTCAAGGTCAGAAAGGTCCTCAAGCTGAGAACATTCAAGCTCTTTAATTTTGTATGTTGAGTTAACTTAGGTTACCTCATACAAATAAATAGCTAAAAAGGGTAAGACTATGTCTCACCCTTTTTTTGTGGGAAAAATTTAGCATATGCTTTTAGCATACCAAGCATTGTGTACATTAAATAATTTTCAATACGATTATGCTCAAGTTAATGCCATTAAAAAACTTGATGAGCTCTCTCAAAAAATTTATCAACAAGAAAGTAGAACTTGGCTTTCAAAACGATTAAATAAGTCAAATTCTATTTCCGGACTCTATTTCTATGGTCGAGTTGGGCGTGGTAAAACCATGCTTATGGATCTTTTTTTTCAAAACCTAGATATCACATGTAAAGAACGTATTCACTTTCATCATTTCATGGAAGAAGTTCATCAACAATTAAATTTATGTACGGGTAAAAGCGATCCCTTAACGATTATTGCAAAAATCTGGGCAAAAAAAATTAGAGTTCTCTGCTTTGATGAGTTCTTCGTTTCAGACATTGGCGATGCTATGTTGCTCTCTGGTTTATTCAAAGCGCTTTTTCAAGAAGGCATTATATTAATTGCTACTTCTAACTGTCAGCCTGAACAACTTTATCGAAATGGTTTACAGCGAGATCGTTTTTTACCAACAATTGATTTGATTAATCAATATTGCCAAATCTTATCGGTGGATGGTGAAGTTGATCACCGTTTAGGCCATTATAATGCCTCAGCAGAATATCGCGATTATACGTTTCCACTTAAGAAAAACGAAAAGACTCTCACCAAAAGGTTTTTTGACATGACCGGTGTTAAAGAGGATTCAGGTGAAATTACTGTAAATCATCGTCAAATACCTTATCGAGCAAAAACCGATAGAATAATTTACTTCGACTTTTATGCCCTCTGCTCGGGACCGAGGAGCCAAAGAGATTACATGATGTTAGCGGATGGTTTTCAAACGGTATTAATTGACCAAGTGCCACAGTTTGAAGGTGAAAGAATAATTTCAGTGATTTCTGGTGTCGAGGATGATTATCAGCGTAAAGGAAGGATGCTAAGCCAGCTTCGACACCTTGATGATGAAGCCCGACGATTCATCGCTTTGGTTGATGAGTTTTATGATAGGAATATACGGCTAATTATTAATGCTGAAGTTGATATTAGTCAGTTATATCAAGGGCAACAATTAAGCTTTGAATTCTCTCGTTGTCAATCTCGACTCATTGAAATGCAAAACCTATCATATTAGCTATAAATTGGTTTTTTTAACCAAATGATAGTGAATACTTTGTTTGTTGATATCCTTTTTATTCTTACTCTATTGAATTATATGGTTTTTATTTTATGGCACTAGTCTTGTAATAACTAGAATAAGTTACTAACTATTTTGTTAATAACAATATTTAATGAGAGAAGGAATAATATGAAAACACTAATCGCTACTGCACTTATATTGGCAAGTACTAGTTCTTTTGCTTCTAATGCATCATTTACAAATGATTCATGTGATGTTGATATTTCAGGTGGAATTAAAATTACCCCGTCGGAAATTGAGTTCTCAAAAAATAAAAAACAACTTTATAAAATTGTAAATAACGAAATGCTATTTGTTGATGGCGAGCAAATAAACTTATCTTATAGCCAACAGTCTTTAGTGGCGGATTATTCAAATAGTATCCGGGCTACTGTCCCAGAAGTGAAGCATATTGCGTTAGATGCTATCGATCTTGCGAGTGACGGTGTTAATTTAGCGTTTAATGAGTTATTAGGTGAGGGAAATGATATTGGTGCTGAAATTACTCTGCAACTTTCTGAAATACGTAAAGAAGTCAATGACGGCTTTGAGAAGGGTAACGAAATATCTTTTGATGAAGATGGATTTTCAGGAGATGAATTTTTCAATGAAGGATTCGAACAACGTATTGAGAGTGCGGTAGAGTCAACGGTGCAAAACTCTATTGGTAGTTTGCTGATTGCAGTAGGGCAACAGATGTTATTTTCTGGTGGTGACATGGATACTTTTGAAACTCGCATGGAAAGTTTCGGGGAAAGAATAGAACGAGAAATGGAATCACGCGGTGAAGAAATCGAAAAGCGTGGCGAAGCGCTTTGTCAATCTGTTGTTGCAATTGATGCACTTGAAGATCAATTAACTCAAGATATAGATGAGTTAGAAGACTTTAATATGTTATCTACCCAAATATCGTCTAAAAATAGTAATGACCTTATGTAATCATTTGATGTTATTTAGAACTTCTCTAGAGTTCCTAATAATTTAAACTGGCGTTTCCAACCAAATGCAATGAATAAAAAACGAGCTAGGATTATAAATCCAGCTCGTTTTTATGTTCAGGAAGAACGGTATGTCACGGTCACATGGATGTGAATGAGTGACGATGTTCAGGAAGAACGGTATGTCACGGTCACATGGATGTGAATGAGTGACGATGTTCAGGAAGAACGGTATGTCGCGCTCACACGGATGTGAATGAGATATGGATTATTTTTCCAAACCTATTTCTCATTTGTCATTTGAGATTGTTCATCAGCCCAAGCTAGCGCATCATTGTAATCTTTGATAACTTTGTCTTTTCCTATCCCTAACTTTTTCATGAGTATGGTGGTTTTGTCCCATTGTGCATGTTCAATAAATTCTAATAATTGAATTAATTCAGCTAACGCACCCTTTTTGGTGATTAGTGGCTCTTTTATTTCTTGAGCAAGAGGAAGTTTTTCGAGAACAGTTTCGAGTTTTTCATCTAAGATAGCGTCTATTAATGATAATAGGCCTGTTAAAAAAGCAATTGATGTGTCTACTGGTGCGCTAATATCATTGGAGGCAAGCTCACAAAATTTTGCTCTAGCCATTGCTGAATTAATTAGCTCTGACGGTTTGTCAGGGTTTACATTGACAGCAAACATTAAACCTAGAAAGCGTTTTAATTCTTGAGAACCAAGGGTAACAAGTGCTTGTTTAATCGACGAAACCTCACTTCTTCTACGGAAAATTGGTGAGTTTGCATATCTTAATAATTTATATGAAAGCGTTACATCTCTTTCAAATACTGACGTGATACTCATTAAGTCTAATTCAGGTTTTGACGTTTCATAAAGCAATTCCGCCATCGCCATTTGAGACGGAGACAGGCTTTTAGTTTTTACCATTTCAGGTTTAGCAAAGAAAAAACCTTGAAACAATTCAAAGCCTAATTCGACAGCTTGATTATATTCTTCATAGGTTTCAACTTTCTCAGCAAGCAGCTTAATATCAGGGAAGTTTACAATAGCTTGTTTAACTTCTTTGATTTCTTCTATAGTCGAAATTTTCCAATCAATTTTAATGATTTTGATATAGGGGAAGAAATGAGTCCATACTTTTTTATGTTCGTAATCATCAAGCGCTAATGTGTACCCTTGTTCATAAAGCTCTTTACAGATAGCTAAAAGTTTTTTTCCCGGTTTTACGGTTTCTAATATTTCAACGACTACTTCATCCGTAGACAGCATATTAGCGTAACCGAGGCTGAGTGTCTCAAGGGTAAAATTGATAAACGCAGGCTTATTTGCAGTAAACTCACCGATACCTAGATTAAACTTACTTGCTTCAATCATTTTTGTGGTGGCTATATCACCATCAATATCAGGAAAAACGTTGTCGATACTGTCTCTAAATAACAACTCATAGGCAAAGAGGTTTTTATCTTTATCTAGAATGGGCTGCCTAGCGGCATAAAAATACATATAAAATCCTGAAACATCGTTATTACATTGAATATATTGGAAAGAGGCTCAATTAGCATCAACTATTTTTAAATATACGCAACAGAGATAAAACATCACGATTAATAATACAATTATTATAGTTGAAATCAATAAAAGTATAGTAATAGGAAAATATGTCGTCATACTATATTCACAATTTTATTATTTTAATCTATTTAAATAAATAGAACAAAATTATTAGGAGTTAAATTTGGCATTTGGAACATTATTTTCGTTAGCTTTATATTTTATTGTAATGATTGGTATAGGTTTATATGCTTATAGAAAGTCAACTAGTGATGCTGCAGGTTATATGCTGGGAGGGCGTAGCTTAAGTCCTTCCGTAACTGCACTTTCTGCTGGTGCTTCTGATATGAGTGGTTGGATGTTGATGGGCTTGCCCGGAGCCATGTATGTTACTGGTTTAAGCAGTATTTGGATCGCAATAGGCTTAGTGATAGGTGCGTATTTTAATTATTTAATCGTTGCGCCTCGTCTGAGAACTTATACCGAAGTTGCTAATGATTCTATAACATTACCTGATTTTTTTGAAAATCGCTTTAATGATAAAAGGCACTTACTCCGCGTTGTATCATCTATTGTAATTATTTTATTTTTTACCCTTTATACTTCTTCAGGTATCGTTGCAGGTGGGAAGTTATTTGAAAGTTCTTTTGGTTTGGATTATGAAGTTGGCCTTTACGTTACTGCTGGTGTTGTAGTTCTTTATACAATGTTTGGCGGTTTCTTAGCGGTAAGCTTAACTGACTTTGTTCAAGGTTGTATAATGTTCGTCGCGCTTGTTCTGGTTCCTTTTGTTGTGATCAGCGACATTGGTGGATTACAAGTAATGCATGAAACTGTTAACTCTCTCGATGCTGAAAAATTAAATATGTTTAATGGCGTGAGTGTGTTGGCTATTGTTTCAGCGATGGCTTGGGGATTAGGTTACTTTGGCCAACCTCATATAATTGTTCGCTTTATGGCAATTCGTTCTGTTAAAGATTTACCTGTTGCACGTCGTATAGGTATGACTTGGATGATTGTTTCTATTTGTGGGGCAATGGCAACAGGTTTTGCCGGTATTGCTTATGTGGCTAAAACAGGAACAGTATTAACTGACCCCGAAACTATTTTCATCTTATTTTCTCAAGTCTTATTTCATCCTCTAATTGCTGGCTTTTTACTTGCTGCGATTTTGGCTGCAATAATGAGTACAATTTCGTCCCAACTACTCGTAACGTCAAGCTCATTAACAGGTGACTTTTATCAAGCCTTTCTTAATAAAGACGCCACAGATAAGCAATTGGTTTTTGTAGGCCGTTTATCTGTACTGTTAGTTGCAATTGTTGCTATATTTTTAGCTTATGATCGTAATAGTTCTATTTTAAGTCTAGTCAGTAATGCTTGGGCAGGTTTTGGTGCTGCATTTGGACCGCTAGTTATTTTAAGTCTTTACTGGAAAAAAATGAATAAACAAGGTGCTTTGGCTGGAATGTTGACGGGCGCATTTACTGTGCTATTTTGGATTTACGCACCAATAACTATTGGCGGCGAATCATTAAGTTCAACAATGTATGAAATTGTACCAGGCTTCATTTTGGCAACGATTGCTATCGTTGTGGTGAGTAAGTTTACTGCCGACCCAGATGAGTCTGTTGAACAGATGTTTGATGATATGTTGGAACAACACAATATAGATTAAAATAAAAAAGCCCGTTATTGAAATTCAATAACGGGCTTTACTGTTAAAAGATGTTAGCTAAACGTTAAATAGACCAATTAACATTTTTATCAATAGCGGTTTGCCATTTTTGAAGTGATTCATTTTTGTCACCAACGACAATTATATTACTGTGTTTAAAGTGTTGAGATATACCGATTAATTTATCATCTGTAAAATTAGCACTGAATTCAAGGTCTTCATTATTTGGAACGACAAAAACTGTTACTGTACTTGTTTCACCTTGATAAACCAAATGAAGGCTTTTCATACCATCAAATCGGCAATAATCTGCAAACAATAATTTACCAATACCAGAAGTGAAACTCCCGTTAAACGTCGCCATTTTATCGTTTAGAGAGGCTAAACTAACATTTTCTGTCGAGGTGTTAGAAAAATAATCTTCTTCGTGAGCAATATGTGCAATCGCATAATCACCTAAAGTACTATATGCACTAGAAAATTGCATAAAGTTAAAAGTTAAACCCATAGCAAACGCAACAGATGCGGCTAAAGACAAACGAATGCGACTTTTGCGTTTTTGTTGCTGATGACTGGCGAGTGTTTGACGTAAAATGAGTTTATCGCATAAATCGCTTGGCACTTCGACATTCATTGCTTTAAAAATTTTACTGTCTAAATCTTCAAGTTCTTGTGTAAAAACTCGTTTAGCAGGATCACTTTTAATTTCATCAAGCATATCTTCATCACGCGTATTTGGATCTGCATAAATACGTCGTCTAAATTGCAAATCATCCATTGTACTGACCTCTAACTTTTGTTGTGTTTTCTAACGCTTCTTTTAATTGGTTACGTGCTCTAAAAAGCCTTGTCATGACGGTGTTTTTATTTAAATCAAGTTGCTTTGCTATTTCTTCACCAGAAAAACCACCAATAATTTGCAATACTAATGGCTCTCTATATTCTTCTGGCATCTGTGCGATTTTCTCACGAAGCCAATAATTTTCAATTTCTTGTTCATTACTGGTTGATTTTGTATCAGTAACCTCAGCTTCTTCATATTCACTCATCTCAAAGCGTTTGCGTTCAAAACGACGAGCATTTTCTCTACGAAGAATTGTGATCAACCATGACTTGGCTGCTTTTTCATCTTTCAATGAATCTAAAGCTCGCCATGCCCTTAAAAAGGTTTCTTGCACCAGATCTTCTGCGACATGTTTGTCGTGACAAAGCCAATAGGCGTAGCGAAATAAATCGCTATGCAATGCTTTTACCAGTGCTTCATATCTAACTTGTTTTGTAGCCATGTTGTAAGAGACCTGAGCTGACATTATTTTATTTCGCTTTTAAAAAATTATATTATTTTTTATGAAGGATTCAGAGATAATAATGTTTCTTTATTTACTTTTAAACCTTGTTTATTAATATCTTGAATCAAAGAGCACAAGTTTTCACCCTGCCAATTTTTTTGTTCTTTTCCGTAATAAGATTGTTGCAATAACTGAATCTCATTCTGAAACTTACTATTATTAATGTCTAATAGTCCATCATCAAGTGTAGTCGTTATCACTTTACCTGCTTTAGATTGCAACGTATTTATCCATGGCGAAATTAAGGCCAGTACTTCTAAACCTTGATTTTTTTTACATGCCGCTAATAAAGATAAATATACATTACTATTTTTTGTTTCTGTTTTTGGTAAATTAGCTAAGGAAGGTTTAGTTAATTTTGTACTGATAAACCATGCTAAAGAGGTGATTAACCATAATGCTAAAAATAACCATTGTAACCAAGAAGCTTCGGTAACAATCACTGTTTGAGCAGGTATTACTTCTTTATTTTGATGGGGTATACTAATTTCAGACTCTTTTTCCATTTCACTATTAGGCAATACGGTAATAGTTTGTGCTGAAATAGTAGCAATTTGATAACGGTTAGTGACGGTGTTCCACCATGGAATGTTTATTTCTGGCAATTGATATTCACCAGCCTTACTCGCAACAATAGCAAAATTTCGTACTTTTTGACTGACTAAACGGCCGCTAGTCATACCTGTATGAAGTTGGGCTTGATCTGGATATACCTTTAAACCTTTTGGTACTGTCATCTCGAGTATAGGTAATTGTTCTTCAGATAATCCAGCTGCAGTTAATGTGATACTTCGAGTAATAGGTTCTCCAACTTTAAATGTTGTAACATCGGGCTGCCAATCTTGGTGTATAGCCAATAAGTCACTCGGTAACCAAGTACCTTGAAACGTATCTGGAATAGGGCGCACAACTAATGGGATTTCATCGCCAATAACACTTACAGGTTTCGTTTCAGAGAAGCTAAACATGTTATTTCTTCTGGTCGATGGCAGTAAAATCTCTCCAGAAAATACGGGGGATTTCAATACAAATTCACCACTATTCTTTGGGCTTATTGCGTAAGTTCTTTCAATAACACGATAGCGACGACCATTAATGATCGTGTCTTCTTCCTTGTCTTTTCCAATTTGGGTTATGCTAGCGCCTTCTAAGGTCGGTTCAGTTAAACTGCCACGTTTTAATTCAGTTGAAAAGTGGAGTTTCACCGTTAATGTTAATTGTTGTTGTACATATACTTCTCTTGTCGACACTTCAGAGGTAATAAATAAGTCTTTCTGTTGATCTGCACGTGGGTCTTTTTCAGCTAATACTTTAACTTGAATAGCTTTAGATTGAATGCCTTCTATCGTCAATGGAGGAATGGTGAAGTCTCCAGCTTTTTTACTTATTAGTAGAGTATTCCAAGTTGTCGTGCGTGTTGTTTTAAAATTCACCATACTTGTCTGTGAGTTCACAGATGTTCTGCCTACGACAAAGTCTTTTAACAATGCAGAGGTATCCAAGGCATTTGTGTCAACATCATCATCAACGGTGATTTTTAGAATAAAAGATTCATTAACTACAACCGGATTTTTGTCGATTGTTGCACTAATTTGACTAGCCGCGATGGCATTGTTTAAGAAAAGTGCGTTGCTACAAAAAATAGCTATTACGGTTATTATTATTTTCATCACTATTTTTACCACTGTTTTGTTCCTTTTGCGCTACTGCGATTATTACGACGCTTTTGGTATTCGAGCTGCATTTTATTTCTGAGTAACATATACGGGTCATCAGTTACTTTATTGAGTAATTGTTGATGTTTTTGTTCTGTTTCTTCTGCTAGTTTTTCCGCTGCACGAAGCTGAGCAGGTGTCTGTTCTGACTTTTCGTCACTTTGTTCTTTCGCTTCACTTTCTTTGGATTCCTTTTCTTGCTCTGCTTTTTTCTGTTCTTCTTCTTGAGATTTTTCGGCTTCAGATTGTTCTTTATCTGAACCTTCTTTTTTGTCGCCTTTTTCATCAGCAGAGCTTTCTTGTGATGGGTCGTCACTTTCTTTTTGTTCTTGACCTTCCTGACCTTCCTGGTCTTGTTGTTCTTTATTTTCGTCGTTATTTTTATCTTGGTCTTGTTGCTGATCCTGTTGCTGTTCTTGTTGTTTTTTTAGTTCTTCTAAATAGGCTTTATTTGCTTTTGCATCTTCATGTTGTGGATCTTTTTTTAGGGCTTCATCATAAGCTTCTATTGCTTCATCAACACGTTTCAATTGAGCTAATGCATTTCCTTGATTATATAGTGCCTCAGCAGTATCTTTTTGTTGGAATGCTTTCAATGCTTGTTCGTAATCACCAGAACGATAATGTGAACTTCCTTGCCATGATGAATCTTCAAAGCTGTTTGCTGCTTTCTGAAATTTTTCAGAATTGAATTGTTTTTGCCCTTGCTGGTCCTTAGTTTCCCATAAATCATTCCAAAAACTGGTTGTTAATTCTTCACTGGGAATTTGGTCATCAGATACAACAGGACTCACACTTTTTGTTGCGGGCATTGTTGTTGGTAATGCTGTACTTTGCGCATAACTTTTATCAACAGGCGTTATTAATAAAAAAATTGGTAATATGGCAAGTAAACGCCCTCGGCGAAAGTAGGGCAGTAATAATGGTAAAACAAGTAATAATAGATAGGGGCCAACTTCTTGCCACTGATCACCTGTATTAGATGATTTTTTTTGTTCTTGTTCTTCAATATCAAAAGGTTGACGAAGTAACTGTTCAATATCGTCATTATTATTCGCAAGCGTGGCGTAATTACCTCTTCCTCTTTTAGCTGAACCTTTTAATGCCGATATTGATAATTTAGGCACAATAATCGAACCAGCGGAATCCTTCATCAATTCACCGTTATTGAGTTTTATCGGCGCACCGGCTTTTGTGCCTATGCCTAAAATATTTAAGCGATGATTATTACTTCGACTCCAATCTGTGATGTCTTGAATGTCATAATTGTCTATGCCATCAGTAAACCAATATATATCACCTTTGCTATGACCTGCATTCATTAACATGTCATGCGCAAGCGTTAGTGCGGCTATTGGGTTACTGCCAAGCTCTGGCATTAGTTCTGGTGACAATGATGGCAATAGTAATTTTATGTTATTGATATCGTCTGTCAGGGGGCTAATCGTGAACGCGTCTCCAGCATAGGCAATTAATCCAGTTTCGCCTTCAATTAATCTTTCAAGTAAATCAATCGCTTTATAACGTGACCGTGTTAATCGATTAGGTGATATATCTGTAGCGTACATTGAGTAAGACATATCCATTATTAATACTGACCCGCGTGCTGTTTGATAAACAGGTTGTGGGAGTTTTTTCCACGTTGGTCCTGCTATGGCAACAATCGTTAATAGCCCAATAATAAAAGGTACGATCAGTGACAGTTCTTTTTGGTTTTGTTGCTTATCAACCAACACATTAGCTAAATGTTCCGGTAATAATTGTTGCCAGCCTGATTGGCTTAAGCGATATTTTTTAAGCAGGTTTAAAGTAAAAACTAAGGCTATGATGGCTAATAACCACCAAGGACGAATAAAGTGAAAATCAGTCATGTTAAGTATTCGATCCTTTTATTTTGAATGGCGGCAGATTAACCCAGATCAAATAAATAAATGATAGCAGTAATGCGATGGCTAAAGGCCAATAGAAAAGTGCAGTTAGTGGGCGCATTTGTTGTTGGTCTTGTTCTATAGGTTCTAATTCATCGAGAAGTTGGTATATTTCGCTCATGTCTTTACTGTCGCGGGCTCTAAAATAGTGTCCACCAGTTTCTGTTGCTAATCGTTGTAAAGATTCTTCGTCTAGTTCACTTGAAGGATTTATACGACGTTTTCCAAATATTGAATTTTGGATCATTACATCTGCGCCAATACCTACAGAATAAATGGTGATATCTTTTGCTACAGCAAGCTCTAAAGCTTGTTCAGGTGTTATTTTACCCGCGGTGTTTTGCCCATCTGTTAATAGTAACAAAACCCTATTTGACTGCTTTTTTGCATCGAAACGTTTTACCGCTAAGGCAATTGCATCACCAATCGCGGTTTGTTTACCCACTAAACCTAAAGTGGCTTCATCAAGCATTTGCTGCACAGTTTTTCTATCGAAAGTCATTGGGGTTTGCATGTAAGCGTCATCACCAAAAAGTATAAGCCCTAAACGATCTCCTGTTCTCCGTTCTATAAAGTCACCTAATAGAACTTTTAACATATCTAAACGGTTGACGGTGCTTCCGTTCAATTGCATATCTTCTACTTGCATACTGCCGGATAGATCAACAGCGATCATCATTTCTCGCCCTTCGGTAGGTACATTAACGGCTTCACCTAGCCACTGTGGCTGACTAGCTGAAATAACAACTAAAGCCCAAATGAGTAAAAATAAAAATCGAGGTGACTTTTTAGTTTTAGCTGAAAATGTTTGGCTTGAAGATTCTTGAATCAAAATTGGCATTTTTAATGCTGCGGCTTGGTTGTGATTTTTTGCCGGCAATAAATACATGATTAAAGGTATTGGGAGTGCCAAGAGTACCCATGGTAATAGAAGCTCTATCATGAAGTCACCTCAGAACCCTTAACGGATGTTTGCTTCAACAACTTTGGAGGAAGAGCTTGACTAAGCCAAAGGCGAGCGCCTTCGTGTAAAGTATTATTTAATGTTTCATTTGATGAGTTTTCAACGGGCTGATATTTATTCTTAAGTTGTTGACCACATAACATTTGAAATTTTTCTTGTTGTTTAATCGGTAACTTACTAATAAAAAATTGTTCTAGCTGCTCGCCATGTAAAGAAGCAACTTCGTTACGTGGGAAATATTGAAAAGCTGACCATTTTAATAATGTGACTATTTCATCATTATTATTGGTACTGTTAAGATTTGTTAGAGCCAGTTTTTTAGCATGAGATAGCTTTCTATTTTTCTGCCATTTAACGATACCGAAAATAAGACTTATCAATAAACACGCTAACAATATCCACCAACCATAAGCGACAGGATAGTTGTGAACTTGCTCGGGTAGATGTATATCTTTTAATTGGGCTAGCTGCTCCGACGGCTGTTTTAACGCTTCCATGATTCCACTCCGTCAGTTAATTGTTGTTCTAAAGTTTGACCTGATGAAAAGTGTAAAATTCTACCACCTGCTTTAAGTAATAAATCTTGTTTTTGTTGAACAAGAATATTTGCTTGCTGATGATATTTTTCAGCGGATGTTGGATCGCCTATCAGCAATTGTTGTCTTGACCGTCCGTCTGTCACGGCAACGTTCATTTTATATTTACTCGTGGGCAAATCGTGCTCTAGCGGATCACTAACTAAACACACAACCAATTCACAGTGCCGATTGATATGCGATAAATGACGAATGGTTTCTTGGCTAATATGATTACCATCGGTAATTAGATAAACTAAACTTCCGGGTCTAGAAAGTTGTCTTAATCGTGCACAATTCTCTTCGAAGGCTTTGTTAGCCGATTCATGTAATTGTTCGCTTGATAGAATTTCCGTTTGATTATTTCTTTCAAGCGATAAAGTATCCTTATGCGTTTCAACTAAACTATGCAAATAATGAAGTACACCTTCTTTGCGGCTCCGTGGTTTTAATTCGCTATGTTGATGCTCATTAAAAACAATACCACCAATTCTATCGCCGCGTCCTTTTGCATGCCAAGTAACTAATGCGGCTAAATGTGCGGCTTGTACTGATTTAAACAAAAGTTGGCTACCAAACAACATTGAGCTGCTGAGATCGGTTGCCACAAGTACTGGGCGTTCAACTTCTTCACGAAAAATCTTAGTGTGTGTTTTACCTGTTCGTGCGGTAACCCGCCAATCGATAGCACGAATATCGTCACCATTTTGATAATGACGTACTTCGTCAAACTCCATACCTCGGCCTTTGCTACGAGATAAATAATTTCCTGACATTTGTCCGTGTAGACTTTTGCGTGCAGCAAGATCAATTAAACTCGATTTATTTTGGTATTGAACCAATTCATTAATCGATAATTCAACACCATTGCTAGCAAGACTGCTGAGCACATTGGAAATGTCTTGCTTTTTTTGTTCTTTTTTTTGATTAAGCCACATAAATTTACTTACAATATTGATCGTTTATTTTTTTTATGTTGTTAAAATATTTTAAGCAACAGCGACTAAACTTAATAAGTGATCTAGTAATTGATTACTGTTAATACCTTCTGCTTCTGCTTGGTAAGTCAGTAAAATACGATGACGTAAAACATTATGAAATACGGCTTGTACATCTTCAGGGCTAACAAAGTCACGATTGTGTAACCAAGCACGGGCACGTGAACATCTATCTAGAGCGATTGTTGCTCGTGGGCTAGCGCCATACGCCAGCCATTTCTTTAATTGATCATCATATTTTTCAGGTGAACGTGTTGCCATAATCAAATCGACAATATAATTTTCTATTGCAGGTGCCATGTGAATTTCCATGACTTCGTCACGAGCGGCAAAAATATCACTTTGTGAAATGGCTTTTACTGGCTTTTCGCTTTCTTTCTTATGTTGAAGTGCTTCACCGCGATTGAGCTTTAAAATAGCTAATTCGCTGGCAGCATCAGGATAATCAATTTCTAAATGCATTAAGAAACGATCTAACTGTGCTTCAGGTAATGGGTATGTTCCTTCCTGCTCTATAGGGTTTTGCGTTGCCATCACTAAAAATAAATCAGGCAGAGGGTAAGTATTACGGCCGACAGTAATTTGTCCTTCTCCCATAGCTTCTAATAAAGCGGATTGTACTTTGGCTGGCGCACGGTTTATTTCATCCGCTAATACTAAATTTCTAAATAGGGGGCCAGGCTGGAAAACAAATGTGCCATCTTCAGGACGATAAATATCAGTACCTGTTAAATCGGCAGGTAATAAATCAGGTGTGAATTGAACTCGATGAAAGTCAGCTTCCAGTCCGTCAGCTAAAGCATTTACTGCACGCGTCTTTGCTAAGCCTGGAGGACCTTCTACAATTAAGTGACCATTGGCAAGAAGTGCGATAAGTAAGTTTTCAACAAGAGCGTGCTGACCGATAATTTGTTGAGATAAGTATTCTTTTAGAGATGAAAAATGTTCAATTGCCATGCTGACTACCACTTGCCTATTTATATTGTTAAACCTGTGGGTATATATATAAGGTTCAACTAGTATAAAACAAGCAATTTCTACATTTTGACATGATTTTTAACAATTTATTTTGGAATGTTTCATACACGTTTTAGTTGGGAGTTGTATTTTTTTCATTTAGCGTTAGAATAAAGCAATAAATAAGTGGTCAGACCTCTTGGTTTGAAGGCAATATAATTAGAAATTACGATAGAAGGTAGAGACATGACAAAAATGAATTTAACGACTCGAAATGGAGAACGAATAGCTGTGGTAGCTGGTTTACGTACGCCATTTGCTAAACAAGCCACTGCTTTTCACGGTGTTCCTGCAGTAGATTTAGGGAAAATTGTCGTCAATGAATTACTTCAAAAGCATGATGTTGATCCTTCTATTATTGATCAACTCGTTTTTGGTCAAGTTGTACAAATGCCTGAAGCGCCAAACATAGCTCGAGAAATAGTTTTAGGAACGGGAATGAATGTTCATACCGATGCTTATAGTGTTTCAAGGGCTTGTGCCACGAGCTTCCAGTCAGCAGTTAATGTAACCGAAGCTATAATGGCTGGTTATGTTGATGTTGGTATTGCTGGTGGTGCTGATTCTTCTTCAGTTGCACCAATTGGTGTTTCTAAAAAGTTTGCTCGTGTTTTACTTGATTTAAGCAAGGCAAGAAGCTTAGGCCAAAAAATATCTCTGATCCGTCAATTGGGTTTAAAAGATATTATGCCTGTTCCTCCTGCGGTTGCTGAATATTCAACAGGAATATCAATGGGACAAACCGCTGAACAAATGGCGAAAACTCATAATATCTCTCGTGAAGCACAGGATGAATTAGCGCATCGTTCACATACGTTAGCAACAAAAAGCTGGCAAGAAGGCAAGTTAGCTGGCGAAGTGATGACTGCGCACAGCGAACCTTATAAAAGCTTTATTGAGAAAGATAACTGTATTCGTGAAAATTCAGAACTCGCAAGCTATAAAAAATTACGCCCATGTTTCGATAGAAAACACGGCACAGTAACCGCGGCAACAAGCACGCCATTAACAGATGGTGCATCAGCTATTATATTAATGCGAGAAGGGCGAGCGAAAGAATTAGGTTATAAACCTCTCGGTTATATCAAAAGCTATGCTTTTGCTGCTATTGATGTTTGGGAAGACATGTTAATGGGTCCAAGTTACGCGACGCCATTGGCTCTTAAACGTGCAGGTATGGAATTAAAAGATTTAGACTTAATTGAAATGCATGAAGCTTTTGCTGCACAAGCGCTTGCTAATATGAAAATGTTTGCCAGCACCAAATTTGCCCGTGAACAATTAGGACAAGATAAAGCGATTGGTGAAATAGACATGGCTAAGTTTAACGTTATGGGGGGCTCTTTAGCTTATGGTCATCCGTTTGCAGCAACAGGAACGCGTTTAATTGTACAAACTCTTAATGAATTGAATCGACGTGGCGGTGGAACAGGTTTAACAACTGCATGTGCTGCTGGTGGCTTAGGCGCTGCAATGATTGTGGAGACTGACTAATGACTTCACTTAATGAGAACAATCAAGAAAATGAACAAGAGATTAACCAAGAGAGCAATAATATGAGTACCTTTACTTTAATACGCCAAGACAATGGAATTGCTCACTTAGTAATGGACGTGATTGGCGAATCCATGAACACGTTGAAGGCTGAGTTTTCTGAAGAAATTGATAATGTATTAAAAGAAATACGTAACGACAATACGATTAAAGGCATAGTGTTACTCAGTGGAAAAACAGACTCTTTCGTTGCAGGTGCAGATATTAACATGTTGGCGAGTTGTCAAAGCGCGAGCGAAGCAACCGCGCTTTCTCGACAAGGGCAAATGATTTTTGATCAAATTGAAAATCTTTCCATTCCTGTGGTTGCTGCGATTAATGGCGCTTGCTTAGGTGGTGGTCTTGAACTCGCTATGGCATGTCATGCACGTATTTGTAGTGATAGTGGTAAAACAGCTCTAGGTTTACCAGAAGTCCAGTTAGGTTTATTGCCAGGCAGTGGTGGCACGCAACGTTTACCAAAATTAGTGGGTATTCAAAAAGCATTAGACATGATGTTAACAGGCAAGCAACTTCGCGCTAAACAAGCGTTAAAGGCAGGCTTGGTTGTTGATGTTGTGCCGAACAGTATTTTAGTTTCTTCAGCAGAAAATCTTGTACTAGCTGCTGAAGGTAAAGCAAGTAAAATCAAGAAGAATCATCGTAAAATAAGTACATTAGATAAAGCCCTTGAAGGCAATGCTGTTGGTCGCAAAGTAATTTTCAGTCAAGCAACGAAATCAGTATTAGCAAAAACAAAAGGGAATTATCCTTCTCCGCTTAAAATAATTGATTGTGTACGAACAGGCGTTGAGAAATCATCAGAACGTGGTTATCAAACAGAAGCTGACCATTTTGGTGAACTTGTTATGTCACCAGAGTCAGCACAATTAAGACAAATATTCTTTGCAACTACCGACATGAAAAAAGAAGAAGGTATCGAAGGTGTTACCGCGGCTCCAATTAAACACGTAGGAGTTTTAGGTGGTGGTTTAATGGGCGGCGGCATTGCTTTTGTTACGGCGACTAAAGCGAATGTTGATGTGCGGATAAAAGATATATCACAGCAAGGCATTAGCCATGCATTGAAATATGGCTTCGACATTCTCAATAAAAAAGTTAAACGCCGTTTCATGCCAAAAAGTGAGATGCAGAAACAATTAGCTATGATCACAGGCTGTACTGATTATAGTGGCTTTAAAAATGTCGATATGGTTATAGAAGCCGTTTTTGAGGATTTATCGTTAAAACAAAAAATGGTTGAAGACATGGAGAGTATTTGTTCTGAGCAAACTATATTTGCCAGTAATACCTCAAGCTTACCCATTGGAAAGATTGCAGATAAAGCATTACGACCTGAAAATGTAATTGGCCTTCACTATTTTTCACCGGTTGATAAAATGCCATTGGCAGAAATAATTGCTCATGATAAAACTTCGGACCAAACTATTTCGACAACAGTCGCTTTTGCTAAGAAACAGGGAAAAACGCCTATTGTTGTGCAAGACAAAGCAGGTTTTTATGTAAATCGTATCTTAGCGCCTTATATGAATGAAGCCGCCTTAATTTTATTAGAAGGAGAATCAATAGGTAAGCTAGATAAAGCTTTAGTTAACTTTGGCTTCCCTGTTGGTCCAATGCAGTTACTTGATGAAGTAGGCATTGATATAGGCTCTAAGATTGGACCTATCTTACAAGCCGAATTAGGTGAAAGATTTGCGCCACCTGAAGCGTTTAATAAACTGATTGCGGATAAACGTTTAGGTAAAAAAGTACAGAAGGGTTTTTACCTTTATAAGGATAAGAATGGTAAAAAAGTCACTAAGAAGCTTGTTGATGAATCAGTTTATTCGTTATTAAACATTACTATTAAAGATCAAAAGACTAATTATGAACTCGTACAGCGTTGTGTGTTTATGATGTTAAATGAGGCTGCAAGGTGTTTAGACGAAGGAATTATTCGCAATGCGAGAGATGGTGATATTGGTGCTATTTTTGGTATCGGATTTCCACCATTTTTAGGTGGGCCATTCCATTATATGGATTCGCTTGGCGCGGAAACGCTTGTCAGTAAATTAAACCTGTGGAGTACAGAACATGGAGAACGCTTTAAACCATGTCAAGCTTTAGTAACTATGGCTGAAACAGGCAAGAAATTTTATTCTTAACTGGCAACTAAGCGCCATATCGGTGGCAAATCAATGACAAAAGAGGCAATTTATCGCCTCTTTTTTTATGCACGTTTAGTCTATAAAAAAGTTGAATAAATACTCTAAATTAGGTATATTGCGCCTTTAAATTTTCAGACCATTTTTTGGTTGGCTTTTAGTCGGTATAGCGGTAAGTATTATGTTGTTACTTTTAGGTGTTATCAGTGTTGTTTGTTCAATGTTTTTTTATTGTCAGGCGCTTCGAAGTGGATTAGGTTTAAAACGCTGGGCTTGTGCAGGTTTAGTTTTCGGACCATTTATTTGGCCAATGTTTTGTATGAAAAAACGTATGAAGGTAAATAAATTATTTGGATTTAATGCTTTAATTCTAAGAGCTTAAGCGACTGATTTTCTAGTTAATTCTATTCCAAAATGATTGATAAATAAGACAGCTACATTCCTTGTAGCAATTATTGTCTTTTTACAAACGAACTATTTAGACATAGTGGTTCAATGTTCCTTACTTCCACCATGTGCTTGCAGGCATTTCTTTTATTTCAATGTTAGCAGCAATTGGGTTTGCTTTAGTCTTTGTTACAAATAGAGTTTTAAATAAGTTAATCATTGTTAGACTCCTAGATTTTAACAGAACCACGTGCACGGCCGATTTCAGTAATATTTAATATTGAATCATTGATTTTAACAGAACCACGTGCACGGCCGATTTCGTTAATATCTAATATTGAATCATTGATTTTAACAGAACCACGTGCACGGCCGATTTCGTTAATATCTAATATTGAATCATTGATTTTAACAGAACCACGTGCACGGCCGATTTCGTTAATATCTAATATTGAATCATTGATTT
>CAJWBY010000058.1 GCA_913020705.1 uncultured Colwellia sp. | reverse complement strand
GTATTAATAGCCGAAAAAAAATATGAGAAAACTAAAAAACTATTTGAAAAGCAGTTAGTTTCTGAAACTGACTATTCTCAAGAAAAACAAAATTGGCTTAAACAAAAATCTCTCTTTAATGATGCCAAAATTAGCATTAATTTGTATCAATTGGAGTTGAGCGAACTTCAACAAATTTCTATTGAAAATACAATTAATCATGATGAAAATATTGCAAAAATTGAACAAAAAATTACTGAAAAGAGTTTGCTTTTTATAAGTAAAATAAAGGAGTGGAAAAAGGAACATTTGGTTGTTGCAAAGATATCGGGGGATGTCTCGTTTAGCCAAGATTGGAAAAAGAATAATCAGGTCGTTGAAAACACAACTTTACTTAGCATTATTCCAAAAGATCAAAGAATGGGAGCTTGGATGAAAGTATCTGGGTTGGGAGTAGGAAAAATCAAATCAGGTCAGACTGTACAAATTGAACTTGAAAACTATTCTGCCGCGGAATTTGGAACAATTGAAGCTAAAGTAAATTCTATCAACATGATCCCATCAGAAGATGGATATTTGGTTAAGCTAGATATCCCCAAAAACATGAAGTCTAGCCATGGAAAAGTTTTTACAGGTATACCTTACTTGAAAGGTAATGGAAAAATCATCACCCAACCTCGGCGACTATTAACTCGGTTTACTGACAAAATATGGTATTCCGTTGATAAAGCTTTAAAATAAAAATATTGTAATATTCAGCATAAAACAATATTTGATAATATTCATAACTAGATTTATTCAGTGGACTGCTTACTTTGAAGGGGCATAGTTGATTTGGTCGAAAACCAAATATTTACCGAAAAATCTTAAATGTCCTATTCGCACCGTTCAGACAATTAACTTGAGTAAAATTAACGGTTATTTTTTAAGTTTCGATCGTTAATTTTATTTTTTAGACATAAACCTAGAATTAACTTTTAGGTTTATGTCAAATTAAGTAGTTGATTATTTCACCTTTACAAAAAAAAGATGCCACAAGCTGTCATCCAGTTAGAACGATAATACTTCTATTTAGTTTCAAGCCAATTACCTTGTTGTGATCAACCAGGAAAGTAATAACCTGATAGTACGCCAGTCCAATCTGAGATAAATTTCCCTTTACCTTTTGGTTTACTGTTTGTAAAAATTTCAGCAGGGGTTTGATCATTTAGATTAGCGTGAGTTCTTAAATGGTTATACCAAGTTTGAATTATATTTAGCTCTATTTGTAAATTGTTAAGGTAGAAATTTAACCAATCAATTTGTTTGAACTTCGACTTAATAGTTCCAAAGAAGCGCTCTATTCTTCCATTTTGCCAAGGGCAGCAATATCCGATTTTTCATGCTTTATCCCTAACAGTTGTAAGCCCAGTTTCATGAATGAAGATGCAAAACAGTATTCATTACCTGTTCTGATAAACTTAGGAAAACCAAATTGACGGATAGCATTCACCAGTTCAAGCATAATATTTGCAGAATGTTTTGATTTCAGGTGCAGTAGCTTCAAATTTAGACGAGATCCATGATCAACAATCCCCAAAATAACTTGTTGCTTAGTTGATAAATTGACCGTTGATAAATCAACTCCCCAAGTTCGATTAACAGGAATTGAATAAGGGGGTTTATTTTTGATGTCTCGTTTTACCACAGCGAGTTGATATTTATTTGCTTTAAGCTTTTCATAGACAAAAGTTTTACTAACGGATTATCCCTTATTAAAATTTAAACGATTAAAAGTAGCTGCAGTTTTACCACAGCCTTGATTTGGCATAATAGCTTTAAGGTAAATCACCTTTTTACCCACCCATTCTTGTTTCTTGCAGTTTCGAAGCTAAGAACTTCCGTTACTGGGTGTGCTAGCGACTTTGTTATTTTTATTTGATCTATAAAGTTGCGAGTTTTAAAAAACCTAATAAACCAATAGTGGGTGAAATTAAGATAGCTATACCCATCAAAAAATCAGTAATTAAAATCGATCCGAAATTGTCTTCTTTTGGCTAGCTCTTGACCTAAAGAACAATCAGTATCTATGGTCAACTAAGTGCACAAAGTGATCAATTTTTATTATAGGTAAACCTAATGTTATTCAGTGGTCACAGGAAATGTTATTTGGTCATGCAAAAGACTCAGTGGAAAAAATATTTAAAGCACTATAATTTAACCTTTATTTAATTAAAAACTCGTAACATGTACGGGTTTTTTTGTTTAAGGCTAATCGAGCCTAACGCTCTTATTGTTTTGTTTGTTATGATAATTAACAATAATAATAAAAAACTGAGAAAATACTTTGATAGAACAATGGATAGGAACGATTAATGGTTATCTTTGGGGAAGCGTGCTTATCTATTTGCTCACCGGTTGTGGTGTTTGGTTTACTTGGCGATTAAAAGGCATACAAATAACCCGTTTTACCCATATGTTCACTTTGCTTAAGTTGAGCCGAAAAACTGACAGCCAAGGTATCTCTTCCTTTCAAGCATTATGTACTTCACTTGCTGCTCGTGTTGGCACCGGTAATTTAATGGGGGTTGCTGTTGCAATTACCTTAGGTGGCGAAGGGGCTGTTTTTTGGATGTGGCTTATTGCTTTAGTTGGTATGGCGACAGCTTTTGCCGAAAGTGCATTAGGACAACTTTATAAAGAGAAAGACGCCAGCGGAAACTTTCGTGGCGGTCCTGCTTACTATATGAGTAAAGGCTTGAACAACAAAAAGCTGGCAGTTACTTTTTCACTTTGTTTATTTTTTGGCTATGGTTTTGTATTCAGTTCAGTACAAGCCAATTCTATTACCAGCGCTTTTGACGGATCTTTTGGTATCAATCCTTTGTATACTGGCATTGCTATAACAATAGGAACTGCTTTGATTGTTTTTGGTGGTTTGAAAAACATTGCACGCTTTGCTGAAATAACTGTGCCCTTTATGGGACTGGCTTATTTATTGGTTTGCCTAGCTGTAATCTTTTTAAATATTGAAAAAATACCGGCAATCATCAGTGACATATTTGCCTCTGCCTTCGGATTAAAAGAAGCAGGTGGAGGTTTAGTTGGTGCTGCTATTGTGCAAGGCATAAAACGTGGCCTTTATTCTAATGAAGCAGGAATGGGAAGTTCGCCTAATGCAGCTGCAGCAGCTTCACCTCATCCGCCTCATCCAGTGTCTCAAGGTTATATACAAATGCTTGCCGTGTTCTTTGATACGATTGTTATTTGTTCTTGTACCGCTTTTCTTATTTTATTATTTAAAGAAACAGGGAGTGATGCACAAGGAATTCAATTAACTCAGCAAGCGTTATCTTATCAAGTGGGGGCATGGGGTAGCGACTTTATTACTATTGCCATTTTACTGTTTGGTTTTACTTCAATTGTTGCTAATTTTGCTTACGCAGAAAATAATTTGAAATATTTGAATATGGATAACCGACTTGGACATTGGTTCTTACGTTGTGGCTTTTTAGCGATGTTAATCTTTGGTTCTGTTGCTAGTTTACCGCAAGTGATTGCATTAGCTGATTTATCGACAGGTCTTATGACGGTAGTCAATGTTACTGCTTTATTACTATTATCGAAAGTGGTTGTTAGTATTACTCAAGATTATCATCAACAACATAATAGCGGTAAACTACCGACATATGCCCCGAGTGCAAGTGAGCATAGCCGTTTTAATTTAACGAAAGGCATCTGGCAAAAATAGTCTGATGAGATCGCTCTATGTTGTGCTAGAATGCGCGCCTTAAATTTTTGTTTCGTTTTTTGATAATAAGTGGTGATATATGAGTGTTGATGCAATAGGGTTGTCGGCTGAACTATTAAAGGCAGTAAAAGCCTGCGGTTATAAAACGTTGACGCCTGTTCAGCAGCAAGCTATACCACTTATTCGTTCTGGGGTTGATCTATTAGCGAGTGCGCAAACAGGTACGGGTAAAACAGCTGCATTTAGCTTACCTATATTAGATGCCTTAGCTAAAATCCCAACAAATAATAATTCATCTAAAACAATCCGTGCACTTATTTTGACGCCAACGCGAGAGCTAGCTAAGCAAGTCGCTCTTAATGTAGAAGCCTATTGTGAATTTTTACCGCTTAGCTGTGGTGCCGTTTATGGTGGCGTAAATATGCCGCCACAAACTAAAATGTTAAAACAAGGCGTAGATGTACTTGTTGCTACTCCAGGACGTTTACTTGAGCACTTAGTGACTAGAACTGTTGATTTATCGCAGGTTAAATTCCTTGTTTTAGATGAAGCTGACCGCATGTTAGACATGGGGTTCTTAAATGACATTCAGCAACTAATCAGTGTGATTAAGCAAAAGCATCAAACGTTAATGTTCTCTGCAACATTTTCAAACAAAGTTAAAACACTTGCTAAACAAGTTTTAAACACACCAAAAACGTTAGAAGTTTCTCGTCAAAATTCGACATCTGGTAAAGTTAAGCAGTCTGTATATTGGGTTTCAGAAACACGTAAGTGTGAATTGCTATCAGAACTTATTGGCGTGAACAACTGGAAACAAGTACTTGTTTTTGCTGGAACTAAAGAAAGTGCTAACATACTAGCGAAAGAACTAAAGCTTGACGGCATAAAGTCAGCCTTGTGCCACGGTGACAAAACTCAAGGAGCGAGAAACAAAGCATTAGAACAATTCACTGAAGGAAAAGTTCGGGTGCTAGTAGCAACTGATGTTGCTGCACGTGGATTAGATATTCCTGACTTACCTTATGTAGTTAACTTTCACTTGCCTTACCTTGCTGAAGATTATGTGCACAGAATTGGCCGTACAGGTCGTGCTGGAAAGTCAGGTACTGCCATTTCATTGGTTAGCCCTAAAGACGAACAGTTTCTAGAAAACATAGAAGCATTAATCGGTCGTACTTTTGAGCGAACAATTGTTCCTGGTTATGAGCTCGACAGGGCACTGCCAGCACAATACGCAGAAAAAGAAGATAAACCATTAAAGAAAAGTCGTTACAAAGCTACGCAAGAGAAAAACCAATTAATTGCGCGTAAAAAAGAGGAAAATAAACCTTCATCTATACGACGTGCAAAAGTTGCTAAAAAAGCAAAGCCAGCGTCTACAGGAAAGCGTAGATAATTCTTAGCTGATATAGTCTTATGGCACATACCTTAGTTGATATACCATTTGAAAATCGCCACGAATGTTGGTTTTGTGGCGAGCCTTCAGAATTAACGTTTAGCTTTCCGCATCAATATTTTATCGTTTTTGATTGCTCTCATCCGCCTTTATCTGTGCCCAGTTGCCGAGAATGTACTACTTTAGCAAGAAAATCAGAACAACATTCTATTTGGGCTGTTGGAAGCAATGTAAAGCGGTTTCTAACTCAAACATATCAGAAAGATTTAGCCATTGGCATTAACTGGACAAAAGAAGAGTTAGCTAATAGTGAGTTTGAGACAGGAAATTTTGTTGGCTTTCAAAAAAGTGCGTGGCTTATGTATGAAATAGCCAAGCAACGAGTGAATTACCAAGGATGGGATTTATCACTTGAAGGTGTAGAATTAGATGTCGATTTTATTGGCACTGAGTTTATATTTGATGGTGTAACATATCCAAACGTGGATATTGCGATTGATCACTTTATTGAAACCTATGATTTATCATCGTGGGCATTTAAAAAAGCACTTTCTATTGTAGGTTTTGACAAATTCGGCAAAGCGGTAAAATTTTGCCGCTTACTTCTAGGCAGTACACCAGAGCAACAAAGACTAGCGTTACGCTATTTCGAAGAAGATGAAAAACTAGATTAAATCTTCTTTATCTGCTTAAACTAAACTCAGCTTACGACCTTTAAACATTTTATTCTGATAAAGTGCTTTGTCAGCACGTTCAAAAAAGCTCGCTTGGGTATCCATACCGTTCATCATTGTATGGCCTAAACTACAACTCATCTTATAGTTTGACAATAAAGCATCAGACGCCATTGCGATATATATTCGTTGTTCAATGACTATTAATGAATCAATGGTGGCATTCTCTACGATAATTGAAAACTCGTCCCCACCAAAGCGGAATAAACTATCAGAATCACGAACGCTTTCTTTAAGTGCTTGAGCAAAATGTATTAATACTTCATCACCAATATTGTGGCCATAGGTATCGTTAATTACTTTGAACTTATCAAGATCACAAACGATTAAGCCGACTTTACTACGTTGACGATTGGCATGATGCATTGCACGTTTTAATTGTTCATCAAAACTACGACGATTATTCAAAGACGTTAAACCGTCTTGCATCGCTAATTGCATCGCCTCTTGATAATTTAAGGCGTTATTTAAAGGGTGAATTAAATACTGATGTAATTCGTTAAGTATTTTATAGTTAGTGATGCTTATAGGAGAGTTAATTGCGTAAGTTAAAATGCCTACAAATTTTTGATTTAATTTTAATTCAAAAGAGCGTTCATTTCTACCTGTTCTACTGCCTCTTATTGCTGCAGTAATATTACCTTTTTTAAAGCATAATCCTGAAAAATCTACATATTTAGCAGCTTCCATTGCAAAAATATTAAGTAAGCGGTCAAGCTCTAATGAGGTTTGAAGCTGTTCCATTAAAGCTAGTTTTCTATTAGTGTTTTCATGATTAGGGGTGTCGAATACTTTAAAAGCGTTAAATTCGAAAGCCTGATTATCTACTAAGTTTAATGTTTGCATATCATCACCTGATTATTTTATTCAGTAAATAATAAGCAATTTTTGTACCAAATGCATATGTGGAAACGAATGTTTTTAGTGTGTTGATATTAAAGAAAAACTATATTGATACAAATGGGAGTGGTTTTTTGACAAATCAGTATTGGCAAAGAGTTGCCACTGTCAAAATACCCACAATTGCATTAGACTCTATTGTAGGCATAGGTTTTTATTAACTTACTGTAAGTGTAATTTATAAAATAAGGATTTTTTGTGGCAGGTCATTTTGAACTCTTAGCAATTCTATCTAGTGCTGTACTCATCGTTTGGTTATTTCGCCGGTTACATTTACCAGCAATTCTTGCTTATTTAGTTGCAGGAATGCTGGTAGGCGAGCATGGTTTTGCTTTGGCCCAAGATCAAGTTGATTATGATCACTTTGCAGAATTAGGTATTGTTTTTTTACTCTTCACGCTTGGCTTAGAATTTTCATTACCTAAACTCATGGCAATGCGTCATTTAGTACTAGCTGTAGGTAGTTTGCAAGTAGGCATATCGTTAGTGTTTTTTATGGTTGTTGCTCTGTTTTTCGGCCAAACGTATGCCAGCGCCTTGATTATCGGTGGTATTTTAGCACTTTCCTCAACAGCTATTGTCATTCGGCAATTGAGTGAAACAGGTGCTATGAAAAGAAAGTCAGGGCAGCTATCTGTTGCGATCTTGCTTTTTCAAGATGTTGCTGTTGTTCCTCTCTTAATTATTATCCCAATGTTTGCTCAAGAATCTGATACATCAATGGCTGTTGAGCTTTTAATCGCTTTGGTCAAAGGTGTGTTTGTTGTTGCAATATTATTGTTTGCTGGCAAATGGCTTTTACCGCGCTTATTTAATTTAGTCGCGCAAGTAAGAACTGATGAATTGTTTGTACTGACAACTTTATTAGTAACTTTAGTCGCCTCTTCTTTAACGCAATGGTTTGGTCTTTCTATGGCGTTGGGGGCTTTTCTTGCAGGAATGATGCTAGGGGAAAGTCAATATAAACATCAACTTGAAGCAGATATCCGACCTTATCGCGATATTTTACTTGGCCTATTTTTTGTTACTGTTGGTATGAAGCTAGATATTGGTATCGTTTATTCTTCACCCCTCGTTATTGTTGGTCTAATGGTCAGCTTCATGCTTGTTAAAACTATTGTTATCGCTTTTCTTGCTATCCGTGCCGGCGAAGCCTCCAAAGATGCTTGGGCTTCAGGCATCATGCTCGCTCAGATGGGCGAGTTTGGCTTCGTTCTTATTGCATTAGCCAACCAAGTTGAGTTGTTACCGGTTGAAACAGCTTCTATATTATTAGGTGCGGGTGTTTTGAGTATGGCAATAACACCTTACATGATTGATAATGCACGTAAGTGGTCACTTTTACTCAGTAAAGAAGCCCCTATAGAAACCGAACACTTAGCAGAATTACCAGAAAATACGGATTTAAGTGATCATGTTATTATTTGTGGCTTCGGTCGAATAGGGCAAACCGTAAGTCGCTTTTTAAAACAAGAATCTATAAAGTTTGTCGCTATTGATATCGATCCTTTGCGTACGACGAAGGCTAGAGAGGCAGGAGAAAACATTCTTTTTGGTTCTTCAAGACAAACAGAGTTATTAAAAGCCGCGCATTTATCGCAAGCTAAACTTGTCGTTATTGCTTTTGGAGATGACAAACAATCGCTGGATGTTGTTCAGAAGGTTAGGTCATTGTCACCAGACGTTCCTATTCTTGTTCGTACTCGTAATGATGACCAGTTAGATGCATTACAAGAAGCTGGTGCTAACCAAGTGGTTCCTGAGAGCTTAGAAGGTAGTTTGATGCTTGTGTCACAAGTTTTGTCACTAACAGGAGTTCCTTTTTCTCGAATCATGCGACGTGTACAAAAAGAGCGTAAAGATCATTACAGTCATTTACATGGTTTTTTTCAAGGCGAACATACCGATATGAGCCCAGAAGCTATGGACCGTATCGAGTTTGCTAATGCTATTATTTTGACAGAAAATTCTTTTGCAATTGGTCATTCTATTGCCTCTTTGAATTTAACGTCAAAACGAGTCACCGTTGTTGCCCTTCGTCGAAACGAAATTGAGACTGAACAGCCGGATGAAACAACTATTTTACAAGTTCAAGATACACTCATTGTGCGCGGTAAACCTAGAAGAGTAGAACGTGCAGAACGTTTTGTTCAAGAAGGAAACTAGTCAAGTTATAGAGGTTAATCGAGAGAAAGGAACTTTCGTATAGCGGTTTCTTTTTCCATTGCATCTTCAAAGCCAAGTTTTATTAATTCTCGGCAATAATTTTTCTCAAAAAGTAAATAACTCACCATACTTGATTCAGAATCATTGGATATACCAACACTACGTAATAATAAACGTATAGATAAAGGTAAATCAGAAAAATAATCAACAGCCATCGCATTAAAATCATGACTTGGATTAATTAAGAAAGATGAAATAGGTTTTAAGCCCTCTTTATCTTTTTTAAGATGGTCAGGAATCAGCTTTATTGTTTCGTTAATTCTCTCCATTCGTTCAATATCACTGTGTAAAGTATCTGAAAAAATACTATCAAGTAAATGACCTGCAACAGTAGCCGCAGTTGGTGGGTGAGGGTTGTTTACTTTATTATGGATAGGTTCTTTGGGTTGCTCTACACCTATAATAAATAGGTTTTCACCCCCTAAGTGGATTGCTGGACTTAGCGGAGATAGCTGATGAATTGAACCATCACCATAATGCTCTTGGCGAATTTTAATCGACGGAAATACCAATGGGATAGCGGCAGATGCCATTAAATGTTCACTATTAATTTGGCAAGGCTCACCTCGTCGTTTCGCTCTAAACCAAGGTGATATAGATTCTTCTGATTGGTAAAAACTTATTGAGTCACCATTACTATAACTTGAAGCTGTTATAGATACGGCTGATAGAGAACCCCGCAAAATATTCGTATCGATACGTTTAAAATCAACAACCATATTCAACAAATCTCGAAGAGGAGCATTATTCAATAAACTTCGGGCACTTTTATTGGCGTAATCAGCTTGAAAACTTGCAAGCATACCTTTTGCTAAGTGAGAAAAAACTCGCATGCCGTCACTATGATATATTCTGCTGGTATTAATGTTTTTCCAAACCCACTCTAATTTTTTTACACCTAAATGAAAGCATGAAGAGTAACAAGCTAATGCCGTTGTATTTATTGCACCAGCAGAAGTGCCACATATTATAGGGAAGGGGATGCCATGATTTCGTGGTACAAATTTCGAGATTGCAGAAAGTACACCTACTTGATAAGCCGCACGGGCTCCACCACCAGTAAGCACTAAAGCATTCTTACTGTCTTTATAGTTTCTCTTCGATAACATGTAAATCGCAGGTTTATTAGTATAACTTTAGTGTAATCAGTTTTTTAGCGCGGTGCTAGCTTAGTTATATAAAAAAAAGATAAAAAAAAACCTGCATAAGCAGGCTTTTTAAATGACATAGAATTATTATCTAGTAAAACTGTACACTTGGTTTAACAAATAACGGCTACTAAATAATAAGTTTAGCTGCTAACGCGTTTGTTAGCTGCGTCTATCAATGGTTGCGATCCGGCTTGCAATAAAGCTAAGTTAGCTGAAACAACTTTCTTTGGTAATTTTGAAATCATCAAAGAACCTGTTTTAACTGAACCTTTACTTGATGCAAACGCCAACAGATTCTGTCCATTACACTGAATACCTTTGAAGATACTACGAATTTTTAATTTATTCGTTTTTAAGAATGTACGCATGCGTTTTTTGTCGTCAGCAGCAACATACTCACAAACGCTTTGAGCGATGTTTGCAGCTTGTGCTTTCGGCGCCGATACAGCAGACGTCAATGTTAAAATAGTGATGGTAGAAGCTAGTAATAATTTTTTCATTTTAATAACCTTAATAAGTAATATTAGTTAGTAAAGGAAAAAACCACGGGATGTACCTTAAATAACGAGGTGACTCCGCTGTCATAGGATTTAAATTTATAAAATATAAATCCCTTAGACCGGTGGTTTTGCGTAGTACGATTTCGCGCACCTTGCCTTTTCTTTGTCTCTTTTAGTATTGCTAATCGAGAAATAAATTGCAAGACAAATGTGCGATTTTTGTGCGGAATTGTGAGATGGAAGAGAGTTTTCTTGTAAGATTTAAGCTATAAAAAATAATTATATTTCTTATAAATCAGCAGTTAAGTGTTTTATTGTTTTTATTTAATTAGTGTTGTTATTTTTTCATTTAAGCAAAAAAAGTACGAAAAAAAAGAGAGGTAACTCTCTTTTTTGTAAGGTACTCGTAAACGAATGTTGTTTATTTGTTAAAATTTCATTTCAGGAACATTGTTTGGAACAACCAATTCACCTTCTGTAAGCTTTATAATTTCATCAACGCTGACACCTGGTGCTCGTTCTAGTAGGTGAAATTTACCTTCTTTTATTTCGATAAAAGCTAAATCAGTAAGAACTTTCTTAATACAACCTTTACCTGTTAATGGCAGTGTACAATTTGATAAAAGTTTTGAAACGCCATGTTTGGATGCATGTGTCATGGTAACAATAATATTATCTGCACCTGCAACTAAATCCATTGCACCGCCCATACCCTTAATAAGTTTCCCTGGGATCATATAAGAAGCTATATTACCGTTTACATCCACTTCAAAAGCGCCAAGTACGGTTAAGTCAACATGACCACCACGGATCATGGCAAATGATTCTGCACTATCGAATACAGACGCTCCAGTTGCCATGGTTACTGTTTGTTTACCGGCATTAATTAAATCAGCATCAATTTCATCTTCGGTAGGAAATTGTCCCATACCTAATAAGCCATTCTCAGATTGCAGCATGACCTCTATTCCTTCTGGAATATAGTTAGCGACTAAAGTGGGAATTCCTATACCTAAATTAACATAATAACCGTCTTGTAATTCTTGTGCTACGCGTTGTGCTAGCTGTTCTCTTGTTAACGCCATTCTTTAATCTCCGGAATTATTTATGACTGGGCAGTGCGAACAGTTCGTTGTTCAATGCGTTTTTCAAAGGCACCTAAAATAAGGCGATTAACATAGATACCAGGGGTATGGATTTGGTCTGGGTCTAGTTCACCCGGTTCAACGATTTCTTCAACTTCCACAACCGTTATTTTACCTGCCGTTGCAGCCATAGGATTAAAGTTACGGGCGGTTTTTCTGAAAACTAAGTTACCGTATCTGTCAGCTTTCCAGGCTTTTACTATGGCGAAGTCACCCTTGATTGCAGGTTCTAAAATGTACATTCTACCGTCTATTTCGCGTTCTTCTTTGCCTTCAGCTACGGGTGTTCCATAACCTGTTGCAGTAAAAAATGCGGGGATACCAGCGCCTCCAGCACGCATTTTTTCAGCAAGTGTTCCTTGTGGGGTGAGCTCAACTTCTAGCTCGCCATTCATCATTTGACGTTCAAACTCTGCGTTTTCACCAACATATGAAGCGACGATTTTTTTAATTTGGCGATCCTGCAGTAATACACCTAAACCAAAGTCATCAACACCACAGTTATTTGAAACTAATGTTAACTCTTTAGTGCCTTTTCGTTTTATTTCACTGATTAAGTTTTCTGGTATACCACATAAACCAAAGCCGCCTGATATAACGGTCATGCCGTCTTCAAGCCCTGCCATAGCTTCTTCATAGCTTGATACAACTTTGTCAAATCCTGCCATTATTCAATCCTCATTAAATTCTTATTTTATTACTACTTTAATAAAAAATGTGTAAATGCACTTTTTAGATTATATCTATTGATATGTTCTTTTAGGCTAAAGCTTTATCTACATAATATTGTTCTAAACTACTCTTGAGCACGGTACGCGTTCGATACTTTAGATGAAGGTGTTTTACCCAATTTATCACTGATAAACCAACCTGCTTTTACAAGTTTATCTAAATCTATATCGGTTTTTATTTTCAAACCGTTCAGTAAATAAACAACATCTTCTGTAGCAACATTTCCTGAAGCGCCTTTAGCATAAGGGCAACCACCTGAACCAGCAATAGCGCTGTCGATAACAGAAATACCATTTTGTAGAGCGGTGTAAATGTTAGTTAACGCTTGGCCATAAGTATCATGAAAATGAACCGCTAGTTTAGCCTTTGGTACACGGGCGCTGACTGCCTGTAACATCTTCTGTACGCTTAGCGGAGTGCCAACACCAACGGTGTCTCCTAAGGAAATTTCATAGCAGCCCATTTCGTATAACTTTTCAGCAACCAGTGCAACTTGTTCAGGATCAACTTCACCTTCATAAGGGCAACCAACCACGCAAGATACATATCCCCGAACTGGGATGTTTGCTTGTTTAGCTGCTGTCATTATCGGTTCAAAGCGTTCTAGGCTTTCTGCAATTGAGCAGTTGATGTTTTTTTGACTAAACGCTTCAGAAGCTGCACCGAAAATAGCGACTTCACTCGCATTAACAGCCATCGCTGCTTCAAAGCCTTTCATATTGGGTGTAAGTGCAGCGTAGGTAACACCATCCTTACGTATTATTCCATTGAAAACATCACTAGATGTAGCCATTTGAGGAACCCATTTAGGCGAAACAAAGCTACCACTTTCAATGTAATTAATCCCCGCATCTGTAAGAAGATTAATCAACATTATTTTATCTTCTGCACTGATGTGTTGTTTTTCATTCTGCAGACCATCACGAGGTCCAACTTCAACAATTTTGACTTGTTCAGGAAATTCGCTATTTGAGTTTGTACTCATTATGATTCCTCAGGAGTAAATGCAAGTAACTCACTGCCCCCATCTACCATTTCACCTTCAGTATAATATAAGGTTTCAACGATGCCATTCTCTGGTGCCTTAATCGTATGTTCCATTTTCATGGCTTCCATAATCATTAACGCTTGACCTTTAGTGACAATATCGCCAGCGTTAACTAAAACACTTACCATAGTGCCGTTCATTGGAGCGAGAAGACCACCGTGATTATCATCACTATTATTATCTCCACAATCAGGTTTGATATGAACAAAGTTAAACACGCCATTTTGACGATATAGACTTATTTGGTCGCCTGATTTCGACACGTTATGAGCAATAGTTGCTTGGCTACGATAACCGTCAATACTGACATGAAGTGTGTCGCCTTCAATTCTTCCTTGGCAATCAACAGTACGATCGCTAACGGAAATTAAATAGTAACTACCATTACCTTGGCGTTTTTGTTCAATGGTCACTGGATATTCAACATCATTGTGCGCTAATACAACTTGATGAATATGTGCTTCGTTTGATCGCCATGCATTGGTGTTATTCCATGGAGAATATGGATCAGTGGTTGTTGCTGCTTTTTGTTTTGCGTTATTTTCAAGGGCAAGAACTAAATATAGCGCCGCCATCGGTAATTCATCGGCGAGTGTTTGCTTGTCATCATGGAATATTTCACTGTCGTATTTTTCAATAAAACTCGTATCAATATCTTCATTAATGAATGGCTTTGACGTTGCTACATTATAAAGAAAATCAATATTTGTAGTTACACCATTAATTCGATATTCAGACAAGGCCTTTGTTAAACGTTGTAATGCTTTCTCGCGATTTTCATCCCACACAATTAATTTAGCGATCATTGGATCATAAAATACACTTACGTCATCACCTTGGCGAACACCAGTATCAACACGTACATGATCACTTTCCACTGGAGGTTGTAAAAAGTCTAACGTTCCCGTTGCAGGTAAGAAATCATTGTTTGGATCTTCTGCGTAAATACGTGCTTCAAATGCATGACCATTAATAACAAGTTGTTCTTGAGTTTTCGGTAAAACCTCACCAGCCGCAACTCTTAGCTGCCATTCCACGAGATCTTGCCCGCTGATCATCTCAGTGACCGGATGTTCAACCTGCAGGCGCGTGTTCATTTCCATAAAGTAAAAAGAACCGTCAATATCGAGTAAAAATTCAACAGTGCCCGCACCTTGATAACCAATAGCCTGAGCTGACTTTATTGCTGATTCACCCATTGCCGCGCGTAAATCTTCGCTCATACCAAATGCTGGCGCTTCTTCGATGACTTTCTGATGGCGACGTTGAACTGAACAGTCACGCTCGAATAAATAAACGGCATGTCCGTGATTATCACAAAAAACTTGAATTTCTACATGTCGAGGTTGCGTTAAGTATTTTTCAACAAGCATTCTGTCGTCACCAAATGATGACATAGCTTCGCGCTTGGCGGCAGAAAAGCCTTCACTAAATTCAGCTTCACTCCATACTTGACGCATACCTTTACCACCACCACCAGCCGTCGCTTTTAATAACACAGGGTAACCCATATCGTCAGCGGCTTTTTTGATGATACTTTCAGACTGGTCATCTCCATGGTAACCAGGCACTAAAGGTACATTGGCTTTTTCCATGATATTTTTAGCCGCAGACTTTGAACCCATTGCTTCAATAGCAGCCACAGGAGGTCCGATAAATGTGATATTTGCGTCACTACACATACGACAGAAGTCAGCATTTTCTGAGAGAAAACCATAACCTGGATGTATAGCTTGAGCGCCAGTTCGTTTGGCTGCTTCAATTACTTTCTCTGTTAATAAGTAACTTTCTCGAGAGGGTGATGGACCAAGATAAATAGCTTCATCGGCCATATTTACGTGTAATGAATCTGCGTCCGCATCAGAATATACTGCTACTGTTAAAATACCCATTTTACGCGCTGTTTTTATAACGCGGCAGGCGATTTCGCCTCGATTGGCGATAAGAATTTTTGTAAACATTTTGGCCGTTTTAATTTTTATTTGTGACATGTTTTTATCCTTCACTCGTCGGTTCTTTTATCCAGTTTGCAGGGCGTTTTTCAAAAAAAGCCGTTAAGCCTTCTTGTCCTTCATCTGAAACTCGAATTGATGCGATGCGTTCGCTAGTCATACTGAGCAACTCAAGATTAATATCTTGATAAGCAACATCTAATGCTAGCTTTTTTGCTTGGCGAACAGCTTGTGGACCATTATTTAGTAAGGTGATAACCATATTGTTTACGGTGTTTTCTAATTCTTCTAAATTGACAATTTCATCAACTAAACCCAACTGCTGGGCTTTATCAGCAAAAAAACGTTCTGCAGTTTGAAAGTAACGACGGCTAGCTTTTTGGCCAATAGCGTTTACCACGTATGGACTTATCGTCGCTGGAATTAAACCTAACTTTACTTCGCTTAGACAAAAACTTGCCTTATTGCTGGCAATAACAATGTCACAACAACTTGCTAATCCAACGGCACCACCAAAAGCGGCACCTTGAATTTGAGCAATAGTCGTTTGTGGTAAAAAGTTTAACGCGCTTAACATATGAGCGAGGGCATTTGCATCACTCAAATTCTCTTCATATGAGTAACTAGCCATGCGCTTCATCCAACCTAAGTCGGCACCCGCAGAGAAACTTTTACCCGTAGAGGCCAAAATCATCACGTTAATATCGTCACGTTTGGCTAATTCCATAAAAATAACGGTTAATTGTGCGATTATTTTGTCGTCAAAGGCATTGTGTTTGTCAGGATTATTTAACGTCACGGTAGCTACCCCGTAACGATCTACGCTAAATAATACATGTCCTGAGTTTATTTCTTCTAATGCAGTCATTTTATTCTTCCTACATTCTGAAGATACCAAATTTGGTATCCTCAATAGGTTTGTTTAATGAAGCTGAAATAGCTAGGCCTAATACTTGCCGTGTATCAGCTGGGTCGATAATACCGTCGTCCCATAAACGGGCAGAAGCATAATAAGGATGGCCTTGGTGCTCGTAGGTATCAATAATAGGTTGTTTAAAATCAGCCTCTTCTTGCTCGCTCCATTGCTCATTTAATTTTTCTTTTTGATCGCGTTTTACTTGCGCTAAAACACCCGCGGCCTGTTCACCACCCATGACCGAGATTCTAGCGTTTGGCCACATAAATAAGAAACGTGGGTCGTAAGCGCGGCCACACATACCATAGTTACCCGCACCGAAGCTGCCACCAATTAACACTGTAAATTTTGGCACTTGTGCAGTAGCAACAGCAGTAACCATTTTGGCGCCATGTTTTGCTATACCGCCAGCTTCATATTGTTGACCAACCATGAAGCCGGTAATGTTCTGTAAGAAAACGAGTGGGATTTTTCGTTGTGCACAAAGCTCAATAAAGTGAGCGCCTTTTTGTGCAGATTCACCAAAAAGTATGCCGTTATTAGCGACAATGCCAACAGGGTAGCCAAATATACGTGCAAAACCACAAACGAGTGTTGTGCCGTATAGGGCTTTGAATTCATCTAAATTACTTCCATCTACAACACGGGCGATAACTTCACGAATATCAAATGGTTGACGAGAATCTTTTGGGATCACACCATAAACTTCTTGTGAATCGTACGCTGGTTCAACAACTGGTTGAATATTCAATGCAACGGGTTTTACACGATTTAAATTACCAACAATAGTTTGAGCAATTTCTAAAGCATGATGATCATTTTGTGCGTAATGATCTGCAACGCCTGAAGTACGACAATGTATATCTGCACCACCTAAATCTTCAGCACTTACTACTTCACCCGTTGCAGCTTTAACTAATGGAGGCCCAGCTAAGAATATTGTCCCTTGCTCTTTAACAATGATTGATTCGTCTGCCATTGCCGGTACATAAGCACCTCCAGCTGTACAAGAACCCATAACAACCGCAATTTGTGGAATAGCTTGTGCTGACATATTCGCTTGATTAAAGAAAATACGGCCAAAGTGTTCTCTATCAGGAAAAACATCGTCTTGGTTGGGTAAGTTAGCACCACCTGAGTCGACTAAATATATACAAGGTAAGTTGTTTTCTTGTGCGATAGCTTGCGCACGTAAATGTTTTTTAACGGTTAAAGGGAAGTATGTTCCGCCTTTCACTGTTGCATCGTTTGCAACAATAACGCACTCTTGTCCGCCAACGCGGCCAATGCCAGTGATAATACCAGCAGCGGGCACATCTGCATCATAAACTTCATAAGCGGCTAATTGAGATAATTCTAAAAATGGTGAGCCAACATCAAGTAAAGCATTAACACGGTCTCTTGGTAATAATTTACCACGAGATAAATGACGTTCACGACTGCGTTCGCCGCCGCCTAATTTTATTTGTTCAAGCTTCGTTTTAAGGTCGTCAACTTGTACTTGCATATGTGCTGCGTTTTCAATGAATTCAGGACTACGCACATTGATTTTTGAAATTATTTTAGCCACGATATTTGCCTTTATAATGGAGGTTTATCAGTAAGGTCGGTAGTTCAATACAGTAAGTAAATATGAGAGAAATGCGACTATCGCATTTCTCTCTTTATGAAAATAAATACTTGCAGGTTATTAAGGTTATTTAGATTCAGAGAATAATTCGCGACCAATCAACATACGACGAATTTCAGAAGTACCTGCGCCGATTTCATATAATTTAGCATCACGTAATAAACGACCTGCTGGGAATTCATTGATATAACCATTACCCCCAAGTAATTGAATAGCATCTAAAGCCATTTTTGTTGCCAACTCAGCTGAGTATAAAATTACACCAGCCGCATCTTTACGTGTTGTCTCTCCGCGATCTGCCGCTTGAGCACATAAATATGCATAAGACTTAGCTGCATTCATTTGTGTGTACATATCAGCAATCTTACCTTGAATTAATTGGAATTCACCAATTGACTGACCAAACTGTTTACGGTCATGAATATAAGGAACAACTAAATCCATACAAGCATCCATAATACCTAATGGACCGCCTGTTAATACTATACGTTCGTAATCAAGACCAGACATAAGTACACGTACGCCTTTACCTTCTTCACCTAAAATGTTTTCTGCAGGTACTTCACAATCTTGAAAAACCAGTTCACAGGTATTTGAACCACGCATACCTAATTTATCTAATTTCTGATGACGAGAAAAACCAGGGTAGTCACGCTCAACAATAAAAGCGGTAATGCCTTTTGAGCCTGCAGCAGTATCAGTTTTTGCATAAATAACATAAACGTTTGCATCAGGACCATTGGTGATCCACATTTTATTGCCATTTAAAATGTACTTATCGCCTTTTTTGTCAGCTCTAAGTTTCATGCTTACAACGTCTGAACCTGCATTGGGCTCACTCATTGCTAATGCGCCAATATGTTCGCCGCTACAAAGTTTAGGTAAGTATTTAGCTTTTTGCTCATGCGAACCATTTTTGTTTAATTGGTTTAAACAAAGGTTAGACATAGCGCCGTAACTTAAACCTACAGAAGCAGAAGCACGTGAAATTTCTTGCATAGCGACCATGTGTTCTAAATAGCCTAAACCAGAACCACCATATTCTTCGTCAACGGTCATACCTAATAAACCTAAATCACCAAACTTTCGCCATAACTCGTTAGGAAATTCATTATCAATATCTATTTGCGCTGCACGTGGAGCAATTTCGTCACGGGCAAATGAATTTACCGTGTCACGGATCATTTCAACTGTTTCGCCTAGATTAAAGTTTAATGATGAAAACGTAGAAATCATGTTATTTCCTTAGCTTATATAAGCTACTTAAAGTTATTGGTTATGTATTTTTATTTTCGATAGCTGCAAGTGTTGTTAAACAGCTTTCTTCTAAATTTGTTAATTCCATCAGTACAACTTTGATATCATCGAGTTGTAGATGTAAGTGTGATTTTTTTTGTTCGATGATATCCATCATTAATTTCAGCTGACTAGCACTGGTATTATCTAAATCATATAGTTCAAAGATACGTCCAGTTTCCGCTAATGAAAAACCTAAGCGTTTACCGCGTAGAATTAACTTTAGTCTAACTTTGTCTCTTTGGTTATAAATTCGTGTTTGCCCTTTTCGTGTGGGAGCAAGCAAGCCTTGATCTTCGTAAAAACGAATACTTCTAGTCGTTATATCGAACTCTTTAGAAAGATCACTGATTGAAAAAGTCTGTGCTTTAGATTTGGGCATGAATAACTCACTATTTATATTATACACTCACCTTACAGGAAGTTTACGTAAACGTAAAGTTAGACATTTTTCTATAGACTAAGAAGGCATATGTATTTAATCATTTACAAGTACATGGACATTTTCCAATACATAATTATGCTTTTCACAATAGTTACCATTAAAGTTTACGTTGGCGTAAACGTCAAATATAAGTTAAAGTATTGCTCATTAATTTATCCCTTTTTATTTTTATGTTGGAGAGCTTCAATGTCTACTACAGATCCTATTGTTATTGTTTCAGCGTCTAGAACCCCTATGGGTGGTTTTATGGGCGGACTATCTGCTGTTACTTCACCTGATTTAGGTGCAACGGCTATACGTGGTGCACTTGCTGCTGCAAATATCGCTAACGATCAAGTTGACGAAGTGATCATGGGTTGTGTTCTTCCTGCTGGTTTGAAACAAGCGCCGGCTCGTCAAGCAGCATTAGCAGCTGACTTATCGTTATCAACAGTTTGTACCACAATTAACAAAGTCTGTGGTTCAGGTATGAAAGCGGCAATGCAAGCGCATGATTCATTAATGGCGGGTTCTATTGATGTTGCTGTTGCTGGCGGAATGGAAAGTATGACTAACGCTCCACATCTTTTACCTAAAGGGCGAAGCGGTATTAAAATGGGACATGGTCAAATACTTGATCACATGATGACTGACGGTTTAGAAAATGCTTATGACGGTATTGCTATGGGTTGTTTCGCACAAGAAACTGCTGATGACGCTGGTTTTACCCGTGAAGACATGGATGAATACGCAATTCGTTCATTATCTCGTGCAAATGCAGCAATTGCTGCTGGCGCTTTTGAAAATGAAATATCACCGGTAACTATTAAATCGCGTCGTGGTGATTCAATATTCGCTATCGATGAACAACCAGGTAACGCACGTCCAGATAAAATACCTTCACTACGTGCTGCTTTTAAAAGAGACGGTACAATTACTGCTGCAAACTCTAGTTCAATTTCAGACGGCGCCGCTGCATTAGTGATGATGAAGCAATCAGAAGCAGAAAAACGTGGTTTAACACCTTTATGTAAAGTTGTTGCTCATGCAACACATGCACAAAAACCAGAAGAGTTTACGGTTGCTCCTGTTGGCGCTATGAATAAAGTTTTAGCAAAAGCGAATTGGACAGCAGCAGACGTTGATTTATGGGAGATTAACGAAGCATTCGCTATGGTTACCATGTTAGCGATTAAAGAATTAGCGTTAGATGTTGAAAAAGTAAATGTAAATGGTGGCGCATGTGCATTGGGTCATCCTTTAGGTGCTAGTGGTGCTCGCATCATGGTTACTTTAGTGCATGCATTGAAAAACAAAGGCTTATCAAAAGGTTTAGCATCACTTTGTATTGGTGGTGGGGAAGCGACTGCAATTGCGGTTGAAATGATGTAATAACAATATTCATATGTACAACATAAAAGCCGCATTAAGCGGTTTTTTTGTCACCTTCATGTAAAGCTTGTAAAGCTTGTTAAATTATAATTAATTGCTATTATCGATTATCGCGTTATTTTGGAATACGGCATGTTATGAACATTAGCTTCCAGCAAATACGTAACATGTTGCTTGTTACTGTGCTTTTCATTAGTTTTTCAACTTTTTCAATGAAGTCACCAACATTTTTTAAAATAAACTACTCAGACCAAAAGCTCGCTAATAAGGTATTAATCTCTCTGCATCATGCAGTATTAGAGGTGAATACTGAACGTAAATATCTTATTGCAACCTTGACTGAACAGGAAAAGACACTGTTACTCAATTATGGTTTTAAGATTGAAGTTGCAACAGAATGGACCAATAAATTCACAGATAAATTTATCAATAATAAAGTCCAAGGTTTGCAGAAAGAAAATTTAAATGATGATCCAATCTCAGGGTTTTCTTGTTATGCGACAGTCGAAGGTACCTACAGTCAGGCACAAGTTCTAGCGGAAGAATTTCCTAAATTAGCAACATGGACTGACATTGGCGATTCTTGGATGAAAGTAAATCAGCAAGGTGGTTACGATTTAATGGTACTGAAAATCACTAATAGTGAACTACCTAATGAAAAGCCAATTTTATTTGTCCATAGCAGTATGCACGCACGTGAATATGCACCAGCAGCATTGAATTTAGACTTTGCAAAATGGTTATTAAATAAATATACAACAAATGCAGAAGCTCAATGGATAGTTGATAATAGAGAAGTACATTTAGTTTTTCATATGAACCCTGATGGACGTAAAGTAGCAGAAAATCAAATACTACAACGTAAAAACACCAATCAAAATCATTGTTTAGGTTCCACCGTTGGTGTCGATCTAAATCGTAATTTTGCTCAAACGTGGGGTGTCACAGCCAATGGTTCTAGCGGTAATGAATGCTCAGAAGTTTATCGTGGTATATCTGCTGAATCAGAGCCTGAAACTCAAGCAATATCAAATTATATACGTTCAATCTTTGTTGATGAACGTGGTCCTAATGACACGGATGCAGCACCTTTAAATAAGAGCGGTTTACATATCGATCTGCACAGTTATGGACGTTTAATCTTATGGCCATATGGTCATAAAGAAGGTGTGTCACCAAATAATAAGGGCTTTGTAAGCCTTGGTAATAAGTTGGCCTGGTTTAATGGCTATTCACCGCAACAGTCTATTGGGTTATATGCAACAGACGGTACAAGCGATAATGTTAGTTACGGTGAGTTAGGGGTGGCAGCGATTACATTTGAAATTGGCTCATCATTTTTTCAGAACTGTGCAGAATATAGTAGTCAAATTTTACCCGACAATTTGAAAGCACTAGCTTACGCTGCAAAAGTTAGCGAAGCGCCTTATTTGTTATCTCTGGGGGCTGATATATCTTCTATTAAAGTTAATAGTTCGTTAGAACAAACAACGGTATCGCAAGCGGGACTTGTTAATGTAGAAATTATTTCAACAACTAAACAATCTACGCTAAGCCTTATTGATAATAGCGTGACACAATTTGAATATGTAATAGATAAAACTTTTTTGGACACTGAACATATTGAAATTTTAGATCAAAATCTTGAGATTGGTGTAAATGGCGCTGTTAAAGCTATCACGCAAATTAACACATCTAACTTAGCCATTGGCCAACACCGACTTTCAATCAGAGCCAAAAATACTGACGGGCAATATGGTGTGACCCAATCAGCATTGATAACTATCAGTGATAATAGTGCTCCAGAGCCTTTTTTTACAGCATCTTGTCAAGATTTAACGTGTACTTTAGATGCGTCAGGAAGCATCGACAGTGATGGAGAAGTAGTTAAATATCAATGGGAAATATCTCAAAACAATAACAGCTTTGAAGTTTTTGGTGAAGGAAAATTGCTTCAGTATACTTTTGCTAATGCTGGTAGTGCAGTTATTCAATTATTAATCGAAGATAATAATGGTTTAGAAGCAACCACCCAACAGACTATAGTGTTGAATAATATAGAAATTGTTACGATAACACCTGAAAGATCAAATAGTGGCAGTGGTTTGCTTAGTTGGCTATTATTACTGTTTATACCTATTTCAATCTTTCGACTGCTAAGGTCCTAAGGTTGGCGTAATTTGACAAAAGCGTCTTTAACGAAACCGCGTACGTTCTTGTTTATTGATGGTGGTAAAGTAAAGGCATTGCTCTGGAAATGCTTATGGCATTAAACCATCGTTAGACAATTAGAGGTTATGACCTGAATCTCTATATTGCTTTGGTGACATGCCCACCGATTTTTTAAACAGACGTGAAAAATAGTAAGGGTCGTTATAGCCTAGACCCTCGCTAATGTCCTTAATGGTTTTAGCGCTGTTATCAAGCTCAAAACAGGCTCGTTGAATTTTCATATTAATAAAATGTTGAATGGGGGATGTATCGGTTAATTCTTTAAACTTTTTTGAAAAGTGGAATTTAGATAATTTACTGTAATGAGCGAGTGTATCTAAACTTAATTCTTGATGAAGATTATTACGCATTAAGCGTTCAACGGCATCAATATCGAATTTAGAACTATTATTAAAGTCAGTCAAACGCAATTGTAATGCTAAAAAACTTAACGTTTGCTGCAAAACATGTACAGCGTGAATAACATTTGTTGCCGTATAACCCCGTTGCCCTAGCGCTAATAAATTATCAAAATCTTGAATGACTTCATCTACATTACCTACTTGCGCAAGACCATCATCCATTTTCATTAATAAACGTTCAGTAAAGTTATTGGCTAAATCTCCTTTGAAATTTAACCAATAGATTTTTCCTGACTTGTTTTTAACTGTTGAAAATTCGAAACTCGTATTTGCGGGTATAATAACAAGATCACCCGATTTAACTTTTCTTGTTCTATTATTATAGTCTAGAATTCCTGTAGTTGATTGACAATAAAGCAGACTATGATGATCACTGAATTTTTTATTGATTTGATAAGAACTTTCAGAATGCTTTCCTAATGAAACAGGGTAAAGGCTTGAAGTGAGTGGGTGTACTTGAAGTTTCTTTAATAGAAATACAGGGATAAGTAAGCGAATATCATCAATATTAGCTGCTTGATTAATAGACTTTGTAGACTTTGGTTTTTCAAGCATCGTGATTAAGTTACCGAACTTTGTTTTTATAGCAAGATAGTCCATCAAATTAACAATAAAATCAATGTTAATGCCATTTTCTTTATGATGTAATTTGATATATAGAAATTTTAAATAGCGATTCAACACAAAATCTACTCAAGCACACTTGGGTAAGTTAATAAAAGAGAATTCAAAATGACAACTGAAAGATACCAACTCAAGAATAAAATTAGAATTGTTACTGCCGCATCACTTTTTGATGGGCATGACGCTG
>CAJWBY010000057.1 GCA_913020705.1 uncultured Colwellia sp. | reverse complement strand
AAGTTGACCGATTATAGTATAAAAGCTCTAAGGAACAAAGTCCTTAGAGCTAATACTATAGTCTAAATCAAAATATTTATTTTTCTTGATTAAATATCAAGAAGTAGACGTGTTGGATCTTCCAGTAACTCTTTAATAGCGACTAAAAATCCAACTGATTCTTTGCCATCAATCAAGCGATGATCATAAGAAAGTGCCAAATACATCATAGGTAGTATTTCAACTTTTCCGTTAACAGCCATTGGTCTGTCTTGGATTTTATGCATTCCTAAAATAGCCGCTTGCGGTAAATTTAAGATTGGTGTTGAAAGTAATGAACCAAATACGCCGCCGTTAGTAATTGTAAAGTTACCACCTGTCATATCTTCAATTGATAATTTACCATCGCGACCTTTAATAGCTAGGCTGCGAATGCCATTTTCAATTGCTGCCATGCCTAATTGATCAGCATCACGTAATACTGGTGTAACTAAGCCTCGTGGTGTTGATACAGCAATAGAGATATCAAAAAAGTTATGATAAACAATATCATCACCGTCAATTGATGCATTTACCGCTGGAAAGCGCTTTAATGCTTCAGTAACAGCTTTAACATAAAACGACATAAAACCTAAACGTGTGTCATGAGTTTTTTCGAATAAGTCTTTATATTGTTTACGAAGATCCATTATAGGCTTCATATTAACTTCGTTAAACGTTGTTAACATTGCTGTGGAGTTTTTAGCTTCCAATAAACGTTTAGCAATAGTTTTACGTAAACGTGTCATCGGTACACGTTTTTGAGTGCGTTCGCCAAGGTCTTGCGCTACAGGAGCAGGAGCTTTCGCCGCAACAGGTGCAGCCGGTTTAATATTTGAAGAATTTACAGCCGCTTCAACATCTTCTTTAGAAATTCGACCACCTTTACCTGTGCCAGTTACATTAGCAGCAGTTAAACCTTTTTCTGTCATTAAACGTCGAACAGAAGGGCTTGCAATTTCATCAGCACTTATTGCTTCTTCAGCTGAGGCAGCAGGAGCGCCTGCAGTTTCACCAGCATTTAGTTGACCAATAACTTGTGAACCTAATACTGTATCACCTTCAGCGTGGATGATTTTTCCAATCACTCCATTATCTTGAGCCACGACTTCGAGTACCACTTTATCTGTTTCAATATCAACCAAGTTTTGGTCAACTGATACAGTGTCCCCTTCAGCTACATGCCATGTAGCAACAGTTGCATCAGCTACTGACTCAGGTAATACCGGAACGATAATATCGATAACATTTACAGATGTTGCTGCGGAAGCAGGTGCAGCAGCTGGAGCTGCTACTGAAGCAGAAGCAGAAGCTTGCCCATCAGAAAGTATAGCGATAACTTGATCACCTAATACCGTTGCCCCTTCAGGCTGTGATATTTCAGTAATAACACCATCTTGAATTGCAACAACTTCTAAAACCACTTTATCGGTTTCAATATCGACGAGATTTTGATCACGAGTTACTTTATCACCTACTTGTACATGCCAAGTAGCTACGCTTGCATCTGCAACAGATTCAGGTAAAACGGGAACCTTAATTTCAATTGTCATTTATTTTATTCCTTACTCACTAGTCTTCAACAGTTAGCGCGTCATTGACTAGCGCTTGTTGTTCTTTTACATGGACTGACATATAACCAACAGCTGGTGCTGCAGAAGCCTTACGACCTGCATATGTCAAATAAGTACCTTTAGGGATTGCCGCTCTAAAATGATGCTGTGAACAATACCATGCACCTTGGTTTTGCGGTTCTTCCTGACACCAAACGAATTGCTTCACATGCGGATATTTCGCTAATTCTGCTTGAAGCTCTTCTTCTGGGAATGGGTAAAGCTGTTCGATTCGAATGATAACAACATTTTCTTGCTCACTCTTACGACGTTGGTCAAGTAATTCGTAGTAAACCTTACCACTACAAAATACGACACGTTCCACATTCTTAGGATCAATATCATCAACTTCACCGATAACATTATGGAAAACACCTGTAGAGAGTTCTTCTAATGAAGATACTGCTAAAGGATGCCTTAATAATGATTTAGGCGACATGACAACTAATGGGCGACGCATAGGACGAACAACTTGACGGCGAAGCATATTAAATACTTGAGCAGGTGTTGATGGTACACAAACTTGCATATTATGATCAGCACATAATTGTAAGAAGCGCTCAAGACGACCAGATGAATGCTCTGGTCCCTGACCTTCATAACCATGAGGTAGTAACATAGTTAGACCACATAAACGGCCCCACTTTTGCTCACCCGAACTTATGAATTGGTCAAATACAACTTGTGCACAGTTAGCAAAGTCACCAAATTGTGCTTCCCAAATAGTTAAACCTGCTGGTTCTGCCGTTGTATAACCATATTCAAAAGCAACTACCGATACTTCAGACAATACTGAGTCATGAATGTCAAATGGACCTTGCCCTTCACGAATGTTTTGCAAAGGTAAGTATTGGCTTGAATCTTCTTGATTATGTAAAACAGCATGACGATGGAAGAAAGTACCTCGACCAGAGTCTTGTCCAGTAATACGGACACGCTTGCCTAAATCAACAATCGATGCATAAGCTAAATTTTCAGCCATTCCCCAATCGAGTAACTTCTCACCAGAAGCCATTTTAACGCGATCATCATATATTTTCTTAACACGTCCTTGAACAGGATGTGTTTCAGGATACGTTGACAATTTTTCTGAAAGTTCTTTCAATTTTTCAACGGAAATTGCTTTGTCGTAATCATCATCCCAATCATGACCAATGTATGGAGACCAATCAACAGAATGCTCTGTCATTGGACGCCATTGCTCAACCGTACACTGCCCTTCATCAAGCAACTTCCGGTAATAAGACGCTAACTCGTTAGATTTATCTGAGTTGATTGAACCTTCCGCATCAAGTTGTTGTGCGTAGATTTGACGAGGTGTCGGGTGTTGCTTAATTTTTTTATACATCAATGGCTGTGTTGCACTTGGCTCATCAGCTTCATTATGGCCATGACGTCGGTAACAAACTAAATCTATTACCACATCACGCTTAAATTCATTTCTGTAATCTAATGCAATCTGTGTTGCCAAAACAACAGCTTCAGGGTCATCGCCATTAACATGTAAAATAGGTGCTGAAACCATTTTTGCAATTTCAGTACAATATTCACCACTGCGAGTATCTGCAGGATTTGATGTAGTAAATCCAACCTGATTATTGATAACGATGCGAATAGTTCCGCCCACTTTAAATGCACGCGCTTGCGACATATTAAAAGTTTCTTGAACAACACCTTGACCCGCAATAGCTGAGTCACCATGAATTGTCACCGGTAAAACGGTATCACCAACTGCATCACCACGTCTGTCTTGACGAGCACGAACTGAGCCGATAACAACTGGATTAACAATTTCAAGATGCGATGGATTGAATGCCAAAGCTAAATGAACATTACCACCAGGTGTGACAAAATCTGAGGAATAACCTTGGTGATACTTAACATCACCAGAAGCTAATATTTCGTCGTGTTTACCGCCAAACTCGTCAAATAACTTTGATGGATTTTTCCCCATCACGTTAACTAATACGTTTAAACGGCCACGGTGAGCCATACCAATAACAACTTCTTTAGTGCCTTGTGTGCCTGCACGAGTAATTAGCTCTTTAAGCATTGGAATTAAAGCATCGCCACCTTCAAGTGAGAAACGCTTAGCTCCTGGGAACTTGGCACCGAGATACTTACAAAGTCCATCAGCAGCAATAAGACCTTTTAGGATCTCTTGTTTTTCTTCAATAGAAAACTTTGCCTTTGACTGAACAGACTCTAAACGGTTTTGAAGCCAACGCTTTTCATCTGTATCAGTAATGTGCATATATTCCGCACCAATAGAACCACAATAAGTAGTTTTAAGGGCCTTATATAGCTCTCCCAATTTCATTGAGTCTTGAGCCACTGCAAACGAGCCGACATTAAAATCTTTGTCGAAATCATTTTCAGAGAGTTCATGATGAGATAGTTGTAAGTCGCGAACCTTATCACGTTTCCATAACCCTAAAGGGTCAAGATTGGCATTTTGATGTCCGCGAAAACGAAAAGCATTAATTAGCTGTAAAACTTTTACTTGTTTTGCATCACCACCACTGGAAACTACAACAGTTTTATGTGATTGCTTAGCTAATTCTTTAAATTCATTACGGATTTCAGAATGCCTAAACTCTAAGTCAGCACCTTCAATTTTTGGAAGTTGTTGGAATAGGTCCCGCCATTCTGTAGCAACAGATTGGGAGTTATCCAGATAAGATTCGTATAATTCTTCAATATAAGTAGCGTTAGCACCACTTAAATGGGAAGACTCTAACCAAGCCTTCATTGTACCTTCGGGCATTGCCTGTTCCTTGCTGAGGTAAAGCAACTAAAATAATGTAATCATTGTCTCTCTGTCATTTCGAACAATTTCTAGGTTGAAAGTATTCATTGACTAACGTCAACCCAATGCTTTCGCCTTGAACTTGAACAAACTGCCTGTGATAAAATAATTACCCTGTTTTGAAACTTATTATTAATATATCAGCGCTTTTTGATAATCAAATCACGCTGATATTTTATCGAGCTAATACCTAGACAGTTAGCTTAGGTATTTCCTCTATACTAATACAAACAATTAAACTGCTCGCGATATTAGCATCGACTTAATATGGCCGATCGCTTTGGTTGGATTTAATCCTTTAGGACAAACATCAACACAGTTCATAATGCCATGACAACGAAATACGCTGTAAGCATCTTGTAAATCATCTAAACGTTCATCTGTTGCAGTATCACGGCTATCAATTAAAAAACGATAAGCATGTAATAAACCTGCAGGACCAATAAATTTATCAGGGTTCCACCAGAAAGACGGGCAAGACGTAGAACAACATGCACATAAAATACACTCGTAAAGACCGTCTAACTTTTCTCGTTCTTCAATAGTTTGTAAATGCTCACGAGCTGGTTGCTCTTTGCCATCGTTAATTAAGTATGGCTTAATTTTTTCATATTGATTATAAAATTGCGTCATATCAATAATTAAATCACGCACTACCGGTAAACCAGGTAAAGGACGCAAAACAATTGTTTTTGTTTTTAAGTCCGATAACGGAGTAATACATGCTAATCCGTTTTTACCATTCATATTTAAACCGTCTGAACCACAAACACCTTCACGACATGAGCGGCGGAACGATAATGTAGAGTCTTTTTCTTTTAATAAGATCAAGGCATCTAGCACCATCATGTCAGAGCCTTCAGAGATCTCTAACTCATAGTCCTTCATGTAAGGGGCATTATCAACATCTGGGTTGTAACGATAAATCGAAAATACTTGTTTCATTGCAATGCTCCTTAGTATACACGAGCTTTCGGAGGGAAAGCGTCACGGTGAACAGGTTTCATATTGACAGAACGCTTGGTCATATCTTCAGTTTCTGGCGTGTAAATCGAGTGGCATAGCCAGTTTTCATCATCACGGTCTTGGAAATCTTCACGAGCATGAGCACCACGAGATTCCGTACGGAAGTTTGCCGCTTTTGCTGTACTAAATGCTGTTTCCATTAAGTTATCAAGCTCTAAACATTCAATACGTTGTGTGTTGAATTCACTAGACTTATCATCAAGATGTGCATCTTTAAGACGTGCTCTGATTTCAGTTAGCTCTTTCATACCTTGAGCCATTGCTTCACCTTCACGAAATACCGAGAAGTTAAATTGCATACACTTTTGAAGGTCTTTACGAATTTGTACAGGATCTTCACCTTTAGTTGAAGATTCCCAACGATTTGTACGAGCTAACGACGCTTCTAAATCAGATTCAGAGGCATCTTTACCATTTTGAGTTTCGTTTAAGTAAGTTCCTAAGAAATTACCCGCTGCACGGCCAAATACGACTAAATCAAGTAAAGAGTTACCACCTAAGCGGTTTGCTCCGTGAACAGAAACACAAGCGATTTCACCTACTGCGAATAAACCATCAACAATAGTTTCTGTTCCATCAGCTGCAACATTTAGTGCTTGACCATTAACGTTACAAGGAACACCACCCATTTGATAGTGACATGTAGGTATTACTGGAATTGGTTCATCAGCTGGATCAACATGGGCAAATGTTTTAGATAACTCACAAACACCTGGTAAGCGTTTGTATAATGTTTCGCGACCTAAATGGTCAAGTTTCAACTTAATGTGTGGACCATATTGAGGATGTTCACACCCTCGACCTTCACGAATCTCAGTCATCATAGAACGTGCAACAACGTCACGACCCGCTAAATCTTTGGCATTTGGTGCATAACGTTCCATGAAACGTTCACCATCTTTATTAAGAAGGTAACCACCTTCACCACGACAACCTTCAGTAACGAGAGTACCCGCACCAGCGATACCGGTTGGGTGAAACTGCCACATTTCCATGTCTTGCATTTGAATGCCAGCACGAAGTGACATACCAACACCGTCACCGGTATTGATATGAGCATTAGTAGTTGAGGCGAATATACGTCCTGCACCACCAGTAGCTAGGACAGTAGCACGAGCTTTAAAGTAGACAACTTCGCCTGTTTCAATACAGATAGCGGTAGTACCTACAACAGCTCCATCGCTATTTTTAACGAGATCTAATGCGTACCATTCAGAGTAAACATTAGTCTTGTTTTTAACATTTTGTTGATACAGACAATGTAATAGAGCATGACCTGTACGGTCAGCAGCAGCTGCAGTTCGAGCGGCTTGTTCGCCACCAAAATTCTTTGATTGACCACCGAAAGGACGTTGGTAAATTTTACCTTCTTCAGTGCGTGAAAATGGTAAGCCCATTTTCTCAAGTTCAATAATAGATTCAGGGCCTGTTTTGCACATGTATTCGATTGCGTCTTGGTCACCGATATAATCAGAACCTTTAACTGTATCGTACATATGTTGTTCCCAATGATCTTCATGGGCATTACCTAACGCAACGGTGATACCACCTTGAGCCGATACAGTATGAGAACGAGTAGGAAAAACTTTAGAAATCAAGGCACAAGATTTGCCTGATTCAGAAATAGCTAATGCGGCGCGCATACCTGCACCACCGGCGCCAATAACTATAGCGTCAAATTCACGAATTGGAACGCTCACTTATACACCCCACACAATTAAAAAGCCTGCCGCGAGGTAAGCTAATAAAGTAACAGAAAAGAAAAATTGTAATGACCCACGCAAAAATGCTGGTTTGATGTAATCAGACAATACTTGCCAAACACCAATCCATGCATGAACAACAAGTGATAAAACAGCAAGTAATGTTGCTATTTTCACAGACATCAGGCTAAAAAAGCCATGCCATGCATCATAAGTAACTTCAGGGGTAACAACAAAAAAACCAGCGATTAATAACGTATACAACGTCAAAATTATTGCGCTTGTTCTTATAAGAATAAAATCATGTACGCCATTACGGCCTACAGTAGCAATGTTATTTACCATAACCAAACTCCTACTAAGACAGTAAGTACAAACCAAAGTGCCATGGCAAATTTAGCACTGCTATTACCTGAAGCTAATTCTTCAAAGTGGCCTAAGTCCATAAACAAGTGTCTTACACCCATTAATATATGAAACGTTAGAGCAGAGATTATGCCAAACATAATGAATTTGAAAAAGAAGCCATCAAGACATGCTTGAATTTGAGCAAATCCTTCAGCGGAAGATAAAGATAATGAAAGTGTCCACAATAAAATACCTATAGCAAAAACCATAATGACACCAGAAACACGGTGCAATATAGAGGCATTTGCCGAAGGATGCATTTTAATTGTAGTCAGATCTAAGTTTACAGGACGTTGTTTTTTCACGATTGCGCCTAAAGAGTTCTTTGAGCCTTCAACTTTTTTATTATTGCTCAAATAAAAAGTAAACAATGTTTACAATAATTAATTGAGCAACACCCCAGCGATCCTAGCTAATAATTGTACATTAATAAAATAATCTACAAATAAAAATTAGGTCGAATTGATTATATAGCTGAATATTTTTAATTACAATTTTCTTACGCGACATTTTAACCTTTATTTCAAAGGCTTTAGACTATTATTTAAACTATTTTAGCAAATCTTTGACTTTAGTCTAATGTTGAAACATTAGGTTTGACTTTAAGGGGGTATAATGAAGTACAATACGGACAGTTTTATATTCATAAAAACTGATTAAGTTTTCAAAAGCGAAATCAGAAAAGCGAATTAAATAATTTATAGGGGATTAAACATATGGCTGAATCTAAAGCCACTCTCAGTATTGATGGTAACGTAGTTGCAGATTTACCAATACTTTCAGGTAGCGCCGGTAACGACGTAATAGACATCAGAACTTTGGGTAATTATGGTTATTTCACTTATGACCCGGGCTTTTTAGCAACCGCTTCATGTGAATCAGCTATTACATTTATAGACGGTGGTAAAGGTGTATTACAACATCGTGGCTACCCAATCGACAGCTTAGCAAAACAAGCTGATTACTTAGAAGTTTGTTATATTTTACTAAACGGCGACGCGCCAACAAAAGCACAATATGATGAATTTACAAACATAATCACGAACCATACTATGGTTCATGAAAAATTAGCACATTTCTTCCAAGGTTTTTTGCCTGACGCTCATCCTATGGCTATGGTATGTGGTGTTGTTGGTGCTTTATCGTCTTTTTATCATAGTGATTTAGATATTGAAGATCCTGTTCAGCGCATGAGAAGTGCACATCGTTTAATCGCGAAAATGCCTACTATTGCTGCAATGGCATACAAATATAGTATTGGACAGCCATTCGTATATCCACGTAATGACTTAAACTATGCAGAAAACTTTTTACACATGCTTTTCTCTGTTCCTGCTGAAGAATATGTTGTTAGTCCAACTGTTGCTCGCGCAATGGACAGAATATTTACATTACATGCTGATCACGAGCAAAACGCCTCAACATCAACAGTTCGTCTAGCTGGTTCTTCTGGCGCAAACCCTTATGCATGTATTGCTGCAGGTGTTGCATCTTTATGGGGTCCAGCGCATGGCGGTGCTAACGAAGCTTGTTTAACAATGCTTGAAGAAATTGGCACATTAGACCGTGTTGATGAATTTGTTGCACGTGCTAAAGACAAAAGTGATTCATTCCGCTTAATGGGATTTGGCCATCGCGTTTATAAAAACTTTGACCCTCGCGCTACAGTAATGCGTGAAACCTGTCATGAAGTATTAAAAGAATTAGGTATAGCTGATCCTCTTTTAGATGTAGCAATGGCACTTGAAAAAGTAGCACTTGAAGACTCTTACTTTATTGAGAAAAAACTTTACCCTAACGTAGATTTTTACTCTGGTATCATCTTGAAAGCTATTGGTATTCCAACAAATATGTTTACAGTGATATTTGCAATGTCTCGTACAGTTGGGTGGATTTCTCACTGGGACGAAATGTTAGGTCAGCCGGGTCAAAAGATTGGTCGTCCACGTCAAAACTATATTGGCGAAATTGACCGTGAATTTGTACCATTGAAAAATAGATAACTATTATTTAATGCTCAAAAATAAAAAAAGGTAGCTTTAGCTACCTTTTTTTTGTCTAATTTTAGTCATTTTAAAGTATTATTTAGATAACATTAATACTCAAAAGCATTTTCTCTACCTTTGAATTTACCTGCCTGCAAAGTATAAAAACACGTAATTTCATTCAAAACAATAAAATCGGTCACAAAACAACCCAAATAAGCAAAAGACATAACAATCATTCATACATAAAATAACAATGAAATACAATTAGTTAAAAGTTGCAAAAAAAGAAATTTAGGCAAATTTCAGACGATAATCTTTTGGTGTGATGCCCGTAAATTTTTTAAATAATTGTCTAAAACTACTAATATCCTCATAACCGGCTGACCAAATTATTTTATTTATAGGATCAGTACTACTTTCTAATTTCGCTTTTACATGTTCAACCCTAATTCTTTGTAAATAATTTATTGGTGTTTCATTCGTCGCTAATTTAAATCGTCTCTTAAATGTTCTTGAGCCTAAACCGACATATTCTGCTAAAGCCTCAATAGAAATACTTTGTTTAAAGTGCCCTTCCAGCCATTCTTGTGCTTTTAATATGCACTGGTCTTCATGCTCTTTTTGACTTTGGAAAGAAACATAAGGAGATTGCCTTTGTCTTACGGGGTCAAAAACCATCAATTTAGCGCAATCGGTTGCGACTTCACGACCAATAGATTTCTCAATCAAATATAAAGCTAAATCTATATATGCTGTAGCACCACCAGAACAAATAACATCGCCATTATCTACAATTAACTGATCACTATCTAAACGAATAAAAGGATAGAGTTTCCTAAAAAGATCAGCACTTCGCCAATGGGTTGTAGCAATCTTTTTGGAAAGTAAGCCACACTCTGCAAGTAAAAAACTTCCAGTACAGTAACTAGTAATTGTAGCCCCACGCTGATGACAATATTTAAGCCAAGGCTCAACTTCATCTTTTTGTTCAATATTCACTGAATCAGCGCAGCAATCAAGTACAGGTTTCACGGAAGATGATACAACAATTATATCAGGAACAGATTCATGGTTAAGTAGTTGTGTTGGCATAACTTGAATACCGTTATAGCCCAATACAGGTTTGTTATCAATCGTGACAATTTGACAATCAAGCGTGTCTTTTATGCCATCACCATAACGTTCTATAGCACAATAATTAGCGGCATATATAACATCTAAAATACCGTATAGTGCTGATACGACGCATTTATTAGTAGCAAGGATAACAATTTTCATTTAATTCTCAAAAAAGCGATGTCACATTAAGCATGAATAATGTCAAATATGCCACTCATTAATTCTACATGCAAGCGGTAAAATAGCTCTATTAACAAAATAACGAATAAGGAAGTAACCCATGTATCTATTTATTTATGCTTTAACAATCATCCATCGTTCAACATTAGTGTGTCTACTTATTGCTTTCGGTTTAGCACCTATTTTTGTAGAATCAAGTATTGCAGCTGTTTACGTAATTTTACCCACAATATTTGTCCTCCTATCCATTTCTACAATTTATATCGAAAATACATTATATAAATATAAAAAACAGTCGATTGATAATAAAAAACCTAAAAAACAGAATAAGTGCCTTATTCGATATGGGATTTGCTGTCTTCATCATTGATTCGGCATTATAATATGCAAAATTTATAAGTTAGAAAAATTATATGTCTGAATATCAAATGAGATTCGGTGGTATTGCACGCCTTTATGGTGTTACTGGTGCTGCCTTATTAGAAAAAGCACACTTTTGCGTGATTGGCATTGGGGGTGTTGGCTCTTGGGCTGCGGAGTCTTTGGCTAGAACCGGTATAGGTGCTATAACATTAATTGACCTAGATGATATTTGTACAACGAATATTAACCGACAAATTCATGCTCTTAGCCACACGATTGGTGAAAGTAAAGTGGATGTGATGGCTGAAAGAATTAAGCAAATTAATCCTAATTGCCAGGTTAATGTAATCGAAGACTTTGTAACGTTGGATAATATACGAGATTTATTGGTCAATGATTTTGATTATGTTATTGATGCAATTGATTCAGTAAAAGTAAAAACCGCTATTATTGCTCATTGCAAGCGTTATAAGTTACCAATTATTACTGTTGGTGGTGCTGGAGGGCAAACAGACCCAAGCAAGATTAAACTTTGCGATTTAAGCCAAACTTATCAAGATCCATTATTAGCAAAAGTAAAAAATCAACTACGTCGGGAATTTAATTTCCCTAAAGCCGATGCAAAAACAAGTAATAAACGAAAATTCTCAATTGATGCTGTTTTTTCTACTGAGCAATTGGTTTACCCTGATGATGAAGGAAATGTTTGTCACACTAAAAAAACACATGAAGGTACCGTCAGGTTAGATTGCAGCTCAGGTTTTGGAGCCGTTACTCACGTTACAGCCAGTTTTGCTTTTTTTGCAACAAGCCGTGCAATTAAAAAGTACTTAGCTAAACATAAATTCTAATTTTGAGTCGCAAAATTAGCTATCTTCTCGACTATAGCTTTAACACCGTTGCTACGTGATGGGCTCAAATGCTGTGTTAAACCAAGCTTGTTGAAATATGCATGATGATCAAACGCTAATATTTGATGAGATGTCATATGCTGAAATGCAGCTAAGACTATGACTAATATACCTCGGATTACTTTAGCGTCACTATCGCAACTAAAAAAGAATTCACCTTGAAGGTTTTTAGAAGCATGTAACCAAGCATTACTTTCACAGCCTTGAATTAAAGAGGTGTTATTACGTAAATTTTTATTCATTCTTTCTAATGTTTTCCCCAGTAACATTATTTCTCTATGACGTGAATCCCAACCTTTTAATTGATTGAATCGCTCAATCATTGCAATTTCGTTATTTGAATGGGAAATGTTTACATTTTCTGAAGAAATGCTATTCGTTTTTTTATCGTCACAGTTTTCGATTAAGCATTTAAGTTTTACAATAAAAAAATCGACTTCAGAAAATGTATTATAAGCGGCTAATGAAACCCTAATACAACCTGGTAATTTTAGATATTGCATTAATGGCATAGCGCAATGATGACCACTTCTTATAGCAATGCCACTTGAATCAAGTCCACTGGCAATATCATGGTTATGTGCGCCATTAACTGTAAATGAAATGACACCTATATCAGGCTTTTCTTCAACAACAAATTGTACTAATTTGATCTGAGCCAGTTTTTCATAGCAGTACTCTGTCAATTGCTGTTCATATTCGGCCAATTCGGCTAATCCAAATGAATTAATAAACCTAATACTGGCAGCAAATGCGATAACTCCAGCATAATTCGGTGTACCTGCTTCAAATTTAAAAGGAAGTTCATTGAATGTTGTATCATTAAAGCTTACTTGTTTTATCATTTCACCACCACCTTGATAGGGAGGCATTGCATTTAGTAATTCACGGCGACCATATAAAACACCTACACCTGTTGGGCCAAACATTTTGTGTGCAGAGAAAACATAGAAATCACAATCTAGAGATTCCATATTTAATGGCAGATGCGCACAAGCTTGCGCTCCATCAATAACGGTTATGGCTTTGTATTTTTTAGCTAACGAGATGATTACTTTTACCGGATTAACTTTACCTATTACATTAGATATATGGCTAAAGCTAACAACTTTTGTTCTATCGTTAAAATAGTTTTCAATTAAATTTTCATCAATCAAACCACTTGACGTTAAAGGTAAAACTTTAATAATTGCACCCGTTTTTTCTGCGATCATTTGCCAAGGCACTATATTAGCGTGATGTTCACAATGGCTTAATAGTATTTCATCACCGGTTTCTAAATTGTTATACCCCCAACTTTGTGCAATTAAATTAATGCTTCCAGTAGTACCTGAAGTCCAAATTATTTCATCAATACATTTAGCTTTAATAAAGGTCTTTACTTCAGTTCTCGCCTGTTCAAAAGCTGCTGTAGCTTTTGCACTTAACGCATGAGATGCCCGATGTACGTTTGCGTTATATTTTTCATAAACTTCCATTTCTGTATCAATAACTACCGATGGTTTTTGAGTGGTAGCGCCATTGTCAAAATACACTAATGGTAACTCATTAATATTTTTATTAAGCAAAGGAAATTGTTTACGGAAAATACTTACATCAAATTTATTCATGGGAGAAATTACATTAGAGGATAATAATACTGAAACAATTATACCTTAGATTAGGAAAAGAAAAGATATTTTAAACAATCAATAGTAATGGTTAATTTATTTATACAATTGTACAAAATACAGGCAGAAGTCTACATTTAGTCTACTATTAAAGAGTGAAGAAAATAAAGGATAGTCGTATGAAATTATTTTCATGGTTTATTAAAACTGATAAGTGTTCAAAATATCAAAAAGAGCGCTTAGAAAAATCAGGAATCAAAGAAGTAGAAAATGCATTAGAGGATGAATTGGATACTAATAATAAGAACACTATGTGGCCAATAGCAAAAGTTAAAACGACAAGATAATTAAAGCCACAAATAATATAGTAGCAATAAAATTGGTTACTATCCCCTAAGCCAATAATAGATGCCCAATCTGCTATGGCTAATATAAAAAATAACGTTAATGCGTTATTTTTTACTTTCTGCGTTCAAAACATTATGAATAAAGTGAGGCATTAAAAATTTATTTGGATTATCAGCTAACAATTTGAGATATAAAGCGGGAAATTTTTCTTCGAAATAACGTAATGACGTTCTTTGCTTTAAAGGTCTTATAGCAACAAAATTTTTGTCACTACAAGTTTCCGCCAAATAAGCGCCTACTGCATCAGGTGATTCATCAAGTGTTTCTAAAACCCAACCTTTTGATGTTTCTAGTAATAAAGATGTATCACTGGATATATATTTAGCCCAAGGTAATTCATTGAGTATTTTTTCACGAATACCTTTTCTTGAGCCTTGGTACAAACGTGGTAAAATAGCGATATTATGAGAAAACATAGACTGTTGCACAGAAGAGCAACGGAAATGATCCTTGGGTAAAGGATACTCATCAATAAACCCGAGTAGATGTGTCAATTCATGAAAAAAGACTTCTTCAGTGTCGTTACTATCAATGTACAGAATGCCAGAATTAACATTAGCACCACCTTTTTCAACAAGCACTGCGATAAAGCGTTTATTAATTAAAGCATTTTTATTCTGCCAAATAGATTCGTCACACTGGATAGCTTGATTTTCACTGTGTTGACAATCAAGCTCTATTTTACTGATATATTTAACTGGTGAAAAACAAATATAAGGTTTCAACACTTTTAGATTTGGAGAAGCTATAAGTTTCTCAAAATACTCGAGGTTATGAATATTCGTTGCAAATGGCGCTATTGTTGCAAGACAATCAATTTTAGTATCTGCAGTTGAGCTACTTATAACCCCGTATCTCTCTAATTTTTGCTGAAACTTATGATATTTTTCTTTTTGAACAATCTCGTTTCTTTTCTCGAACATCCTTACATAGTATGCGACTTCTTTTAATTCACCTTTTAATAGTGAAATTTCAATTAAAAGAGTTAACGCTTGAATATTTGATTGTATAGGCAATAATATTTTTTTTGCAGCAAGTAACTTATTATTATCAAAATAAATACGCGCTAATATAACCTTAGCTTTATGATTGCCTAATCGAACCGCTTGCATTAGCCAAAGTTCAATATTCCGATTTTCTGCACGACTCCCATCTGACTTGTTAATAAAGTAATTAGCAAGTTTGAATGCTATCTCACCATCATTTTTAGCGAGTAATTTAGCAATATTTTGCCATTTTTTGTCGTCTTGCTCATAGGTATCTAATCGTTGATACAACATGGATTTTAAGCCGAAATGTTCTATATGTGAAAATTGCGAACGGGTTACATGACCATTTTCCACTATGGTAAGTAAGGAAGTTAACCAAAAAAAAGAGCCCACAGACATTATTGTCAGCAAGCTCAGTATGACTAGAATTTTTTTATATTGAGTCACGAATATTTCAAAAGATATTTATAAAATTATTTTGGTAGAACGTCTGAATTCACGACATTTGTTTGCAATAAATCTAGTTCAAGCTTAGCGTACCTGTGTTCAACAAACTCATAAACATTGGTACTCAGTGCTAATTTAAAGAAGTTAGCAGCAGATTTATTATTCCCCTTTATCTGGTAATATTTACCTAAGTAAAAGTAAGCTTCGCACAAACGTTCACTTAAAGCCTTGTTTGAATTTACGCCTTTAGATAGTTGGCTAACAAACTGTTGATCAGTAATATCTCCAAGATACATTTTAATAATACTTTTAGCCCAGATGCTCTCGTCAACTAAAGCTGAAGAACGCTGTAATATTGTTTTAGCATTCACGCTATCTGTTGCATATTCAGCTAGGTATAACCATAAAATTCGGTAAGGGTCGTTTTCTTTACGTTGATGAAAAGTACTAAAATCATCAATTGAAAGCGCCGGACGACCTCCATAATATAAGGCTATACCGCGATTTAAATATGCATATTCATGTTTTGAATCCAAGTCTATTGCAGAATCAAACGCTTCATAAGCTTGATTAAACTCTTGCAATTGTGTGTAATGAATCCCTAAAAAATTATAAGCATCAACAAAGTTTGGCTTTAAACGTAATGCTCGATTGAAATCAAGTCGGGCCAAAGAACGTAAACCCACACTGTCATAAATAACGCCTCGATCATAATAGAGCTCTGCTCGTTGTACATCTGTTATTTCAGCACGCTGAATAACATCAGTTAAACGTGCTATGGCAATTTCACTTTTATAATTAATAGCAAGTGGCTCTGCAATAATCAATTGATTCATAGTTACAGAAGAAGAGTCAATTTGATTGCTTGCACAACCTTGTAAAGCTGAAATAGCAATGACAAAAACTATTTTGAAGATTTTATTCACAGAAACAATGCACCTAATCAAATATTATTAATAACTTAATTTGAGTATATAAAAAAGGGAGCCATCAGGCTCCCTTTTTATGTAACTTTTTAAGTATGCTATTCAGCAGCGTCAGCTACTGGCGCTTCTTTTTTCTCAGAAGCTTCTTTAATACTTAAACGTACACGGCCTTGACGGTCAACTTCTAGTACTTTAACAGTAACTTCTTGACCTTCAGTTAATACGTCACTTACTGCATTAACACGTTCTTCTGATATTTGAGAGATGTGAACTAAGCCATCTTTACCAGGAAGTACATTAACAAATGCACCAAAATCTACGATACGTACTACTTTACCTTGGTAAATTGTACCTACTTCAATTTCAGCAGTTAGTGCTTTAATGCGGTTAATTGCATCTTGAGCTTGATCGCCATTTGTAGCAGCAATTTTCACAGTACCGTCATCATCGATTTCGATAGTTGTGCCAGTCTCTTCAGTAAGCATACGAATGGTTGCACCACCTTTACCAATGATGTCACGAATTTTATCTTGACTAACTTTGATAGTGTGAATGCGTGGTGCAAACTGTGAAATATCATCACGGTGACCAGAAATAGCTTCATCCATTACAGATAAGATATGAGTACGTGCAGCTTTTGCTTGGTTTAAAGCAAGTTGCATGATTTCTTGTGTGATGCCTTCAATTTTAATGTCCATTTGAAGTGCAGTAATACCACCTGTAGTACCCGCTACTTTAAAGTCCATGTCACCTAAATGATCTTCATCACCTAAGATGTCTGAAAGAACAACAAAATCATCGCCTTCTTTAACTAGGCCCATAGCGATACCAGCTACAGAAGCTTTAATTGGAACACCAGCATCCATTAATGCTAATGATGTACCACAAACAGAAGCCATTGAAGATGAACCGTTTGATTCAGTAATTTCCGAAACAACACGAACAGCATAAGGGAATTCTTCAACTGTTGGCATAACAGCTAACATGCCACGTTTAGCTAAACGGCCATGACCAATTTCGCGACGCTTAGGAGAACCAACAAAACCAGTTTCACCTACACAGTATGGAGGGAAGTTATAGTGAAGCATAAATGCATCAGTTTTCTCGCCCATGATAGTGTCTAAACGTTGTGCATCACGCTGTGTACCTAAAGTAGCAGTAACTAACGCTTGAGTTTCACCACGAGTAAATACAGCAGAACCGTGAGTTCTTGGTAATACACCCGTCATAACATCTAGAGCACGGATCATTTCAGGATCGCGACCATCGATACGAGGCATACCTTTAGTGATACGGCCACGAACAACAGTTTTTTCTAAATCGTGGAATAAATCTTTTGCTTCTTGAACGTCAAGTTCAGCATCAGCAGCTAATAATGTTGCAACAACACCATCGCGGATTTCTTTAATTTTTTCGTAACGAACAGCTTTTTCAGTGATTTGGTAAGCTTCGTCAACTTGTGCTTCAGAAAGTTCTGCAATCTTAGTGATAAGATCTGCATTTTTAACTGGTGCAACCCAATCCCACTTAGGATTGTTAACTTCAGCAGCCATTTCTTTAATTGCAGTGATAGCCGTTTGCATTTGCTCGTGACCATAAACAACTGCACCAAGCATTACTTCTTCAGAAAGCACATCAGCTTCAGACTCAACCATCAATACTGCAGAATCAGTACCTGAAACAACTAAATCTAATTGTGAAGTCGCTAATTCAGATTGTAATGGGTTAAGTATGTATTTCCCGTCAGTATAACCAACACGAGCTGCGCCTACAGGACCACTAAATGGCATACCTGAAATAGCTAAAGCAGCAGACGTACCTAATAAAGCAATAATATCTGGAGATATTTCTGGGTTAGCAGAAACAACGGTAATAACGACTTGAACTTCGTTAGTAAACCCTTCAGGGAATAGTGGACGAATTGGACGGTCAATTAAACGACAAATTAATGTTTCTTCTTCTGAAGGGCGACCTTCACGTTTAAAGAAACCACCTGGGATTTTACCTGCAGCGTATGTACGCTCTTGGTAATTAACCGTTAATGGGAAAAAATCTTGACCTGGTTTTGCTTCTTTCTTACCAACAACAGAGACTAATACTGAAGTATCGTCCATGCTTGCCATAACGGCACATGTTGCTTGACGAGCAATTACGCCCGTTTCTAAAGTTACGGTATGTTGACCGAACTCAAATGTTTTAGTTACTGGATTGAACATGTATGTTCCTTTAAATAAATTATTAGTTTTTAAATTATTAACCAATCTGTACAATTATTTATTCACTTATAGCAAAAGTAGAACGGCTTAAGTTGAACAAAAAATTATACAGTTTGATTGATTAGTTTTACAAAATTTAATGAGTTCTAAATTTTGCTCCGATATTATACTAGGCTGCACAGTTTTTACTAGATGAAAACGACTTTAAAAGTATATTAGTCACTATAATAAGTTTGTTTTTTAAGCGTTAAAGCTTAGTAAGCAATTTATATATTTTCAACCGTCGTTAAATATCGCTTTTAGGAACATAATGTATGTTGTTGATATGTTCTTCAAAACATATATGAGTAGGTTTATCAGGTAGGCTATTCGATGAAATAAGCTGTTCTTTGGTCGGTAAAGTTACTTTACTGAGGATAAGCACAACATTCTGGTAGGAATTAAATTCAATTAAAGCACTATGAGGAAAACACTGCCTAGACGCCCTCATTATCAACATTAAGTTTTCTTTATTTTCAGGAAATAAATTTATAAAAATAGTTCCTGATTCACTCAACCTTTCATTTAAATCGTGATAAAAAGCTGAACTATACACACACTCAGGGCTTTGTTGTTGATAAAATATATCGCATAAAATGATGTCGTATTGATCATTCGAAGATCTGATAAATTCTTCAGCGCTTCGATGAACAATATTATTAATTTTAGATGACAAAAAGAATAGTTCTGCCATTTTAATAATTTCTATCTCAGCCTCAACTGATGTTACTTGGATATTAGGTATCTTCTCTAAGGCGTTTTCTATCGACCCTGCCCCCATTCCTAGATTTAAAAGGGTTAATGGATTTTTTTCCCATAAAACAAATAACAACATTGATTGTGGCACTGGTAACATGATGTGTTCAAGATTTGAGATATCAATTGCAGCTTGAACAACGTCACCACCAAAATGAAACCATCGATAATTATCTTTTTCTCGCACCTCTAATAACTCACCATTTAGATCAGTACTATATAAAGCTATCCCAATATTTACATTTAGTGTGGGTGTTACCATAAAGTATCCTCTGCGGTTAATGAGGCAGTCCATCATAAGTGATATATAGATATTATTATGAATTGAATATCAAAGTAGATTTATTTTCAAGCAAAAAAAAAGGAACCAACAGGCTCCTTTTAATATAATGTATTAGGATGTCTTAACGACGTAAACCTAATTTAGCAATTGCAGCTGTGTAACGCTCTACATTTTTGCCTTTTAAGTAGTCAAGTAACTTACGACGTTGTGCAACCATGCGTAATAAACCACGACGTGAATGGTGATCATGGATGTGCTCTTTAAAGTGACCTTGTAAGTGGTTGATTTGTGCAGTTAACAAAGCAACTTGTACTTCAGGTGAACCAGTATCACCTTCTTTTTGAGCATATTCTGCAACGATTGCAGCTTTTTCTGTAGCATTTAAAGACATAATAAATCCTTAGTGTGATGTACTCGAAAGTACTTAAAATTCGCACCAAGCCAAACACTAATTCAGCGAAGGTGACAAAAGAGCGCGCATTGTATCAGCGACAGTCGAAATTGCAACTGATATTTGTGTCTACCTTACTATTATATGCAATTAACTCTGAAGAAGTTTTAGTTTTAGAAGGTTGGGTAAATCTATTCAACAGCTTCAGGTTTTTCTATAAAGATAACCTGAAGCCTTAAACAGTTTAATTACAATGTTTTCAAAAATTCATCTAAAACAACAATACGTTTAGGCGCAACTAAACCGTCATCATCTATATGACCTATGCCAATAAACTCACCATCGTTGACGTTATCTCCAACAAACACTTGAACTAAACCATCACTTGGCACATTTGCTACTTGAACAGGGTTGCCATGGCGTAAAAAATTTGCCGACATATCATCAATAAAAACTTCGGGGATCCCATCACATGCAGTAGTCATAGGTAACAATAGTGGATCTAGTAATTCACTAGCCGATAACTCTTGTTCTTCAGCTTGTTCAACCAACGCTTGTAGCTGCTCAAGTGTTACCATTTTATCTTTCGGATAATTACCTACTGCGCTACGCCTTAAATTCGCAACATGTGCTCCACAACCAAGTAACTCACCTAGATCATCGACAATCGTACGAATATAAGTCCCTTTAGACACGTGAATATCTAGATCTACTTCATCACCTTCAAAGCGTAATAAATCCAATTTAAATACAGTTATATCACGAGACTCGCGTGGTACTTCAATGCCTTCTCGCGCGTATTTATAAAGTGGCTGCCCTTGATATTTTAATGCTGAGTACATCGAAGGAACTTGCTTTGTTGTACCACGAAATGATTCAAGTGCTACTGCTAGCTGCTCGTTTGAAACATTTACAGGCTTTTCTGATACCACTTCACCGTCAGCATCACTTGTAGTTGTGCGAATCCCTAACTTTGCAGTCACTTGATAAGTTTTATCTGTATCAAGTAAAAACTGGGAAAATTTAGTGGCCTCACCTAAACAAATTGGCAGCATACCCGTTGCAAGAGGATCCAATGCTCCGGTATGCCCCGCTTTCTGTGCAGAGAAAATACGTTTAACTTTTTGCAATGCACTGTTTGATGACATTTCATAGGGTTTATCAAGTAGGATCACACCATTAATTGTGCGACCTTTTCTGCGTTTAGCCATTAACTCTGTACCCTATGAGTTTTTTTCGTCATTTACGTCAGAAGCTTCATCCAACGACGTTGGAACACGCTCTGAACTCTCTGCTATATGTTTATCGCTTGCTACAGCTTTGTCAACTAATGAGCTCATGCGAACCCCTTCAGACATTGAACTGTCATATACAAAACGTAAGTGCGGCATTATGCGCGCACGTAATTTTTTAGCTAATAATGAACGAATAAAACCAGCCGCTTCATTTAATACTTCAATTGAGCTTTTAATTTCTGATTCTTCATTACTAAAGAAAGTCACAAATATTTTTGCATACGCTAAATCGCGTGTTAGCTCAACAGCCGAAACTGTCGTCATTACCAAACGCGGATCTTTTACTTCTCGCATTAATATTATTGCGATTTCTTTTTGTATTTCTTGTCCGACACGGTCGGTACGGGCAAATTCTCTTGCCATAGGAAATTCTCCTAATAAAGTTTGTCAGATTTTTATCTTAGAACTTTTAATATATGAACAAAAATGGAGGCAAAGCCCCCATTTAGTATTTTACAAACAGTAAGTGTCTGCTGGTAATAGTAAAGCTAATTGACTTACATAAAAATAAATCAATTAGCAATAATCTAAAATTACAGCGTACGCTTAATTTCTATTGTTTCGAATACTTCAATTTGGTCACCAACACGCACGTCATTGTAGTTCTTAACACCGATACCACATTCAATACCGTTACGTACTTCTTGTACATCGTCTTTAAAACGACGAAGTGATTCAAGCTCACCTTCGTATATAACAACCAAATCACGTAATACACGAATTGGTGCGCTACGTTTAATGATACCTTCAGTAACCATACAACCAGCGATAGCACCGATTTTAGGTGATTTGAATACATCACGAACTTGTGCAAGACCAATAATCTCTTGCTTGAATTCTGGAGCCAACATACCACTCATGGCTTGTTTAACTTCGTCAATCAATGCATAGATAACACTGTAATAACGTAAATCGATATTTTCAGATTCAATAACTTTACGAGCAGAAGCATCAGCACGAACATTAAAGCCAACAACGATTGCATTAGAAGCAGCGGCTAAAGTCGCATCTGTTTCAGTAATAGCACCAACACCTGAACCAATGATTTTAACTTTAACTTCATCAGTTGATAACTTAATCAATGAATCGCTGATTGCTTCAAGAGAGCCTTGAACATCAGACTTAATAACAACATTAACTTCAGAAATATCGCCTTCAGCCATGCTAGCAAACATATTTTCAAGTTTAGCTTTTTGTTGACGAGCAAGTTTCACATCACGGAATTTACCTTGACGGAATAAAGCAACTTCACGTGCTTTCTTCTCATCTTTAACAACAGTAGCTTCATCACCAGATTGTGGAACGCCACTTAATCCAATAATTTCAACTGGAATAGATGGGCCTGCTGCTTGAATAGTTTTACCATTCTCATCACGCATTGCTCGAACACGGCCATATTCTAAACCACAAAGTACGATATCACCTTGTTTTAAAGTACCTTCTTGTACCAATACAGTTGCTACTGGACCACGGCCTTTATCTAATTTAGATTCAACTACAACACCACTCGCCATTTTATCAACAACAGCTGTTAGCTCTAATACTTCAGATTGTAACAATATAGAATCAAGTAAATCGTCAATACCTAAACCTGTTTTAGCTGAAACGTGACAGAATTGAACATCTCCGCCCCACTCCTCTGATAAAACATCATGTTGAGATAATTCACTCTTAACACGGTCAGGATCAGCGCCTTCTTTATCCATTTTGTTAACGGCAATAATAATAGGTGCATCAGATGCTTTAGCATGTTGAATTGCTTCAATTGTCTGTGGCATAACACCATCATCCGCTGCAACAACAATGATTACGATATCTGTTGCTTTAGCACCACGTGAGCGCATAGAAGTAAATGCAGCATGACCAGGAGTATCTAAGAATGTGATCATACCATGACCAGTTTCTACGTGATAAGCACCAATATGCTGAGTAATACCACCTGCTTCGCCGTCAGCTACTTTCGCTTCACGAATGTGATCAAGTAATGATGTTTTACCGTGGTCAACGTGACCCATGATAGTAACAACTGGTGCACGAGTTATCGCTTCACCTGAGTGACCTCGATCAGATAGTACTGCTTCTTCAAGGGCATTTTCTTTCACTAGTACCACTTCACGACCCATTTCTTCTGCAACTAGTGCCGCAGTTTCTTGGTCAATGACTTGATTAATGGTTGCCATAGCGCCCATTTTGAACATAGCTTTTACAACTTCAGCGCCTTTAACAGACATTTTGTTTGCTAGCTCTGCAACTGAAATAGTTTCGCCAATACGTACTTCATTCAGTTTAATTTCAACTGGTTTAGTGAAACCATGCTTCAAGCTTTGAGGTGAAGATAAGCTTAACTTGCCTTTGCCTCTGGCATTGCGACCACGATTGTTTCTGTCTTGGCCAGCAGGTTTTTTCTTCTTGCGTCGACGTCCACTTTCATCGGCAGAATCGCTTTTATCTTCCGCTTCTTGTGCGTATTTAGAAGAAGTTAAATGTACGACTTCTTTTTCTTTCGCTTTACGTTCAGCTTCTTGCTCTTTCCAACGAGCTTCGTTTTCTTCAGCAAGTTTACGTGCTGCTTCTGCTGACAATCTAGCTTCTTCTTCAGCTTTTGCTGTTAATTCTGCTTCTTGTTGTAAACGTAATTTTTTCGCATCTTCAGTTTCAGCTGTCGGAGTTGGTTTAGCAGACGACTCTTCAATGCTTTTCGCTTTTGCTACTGCTGCTTGCTTAGCTTTAGCTTCAGCTTCAAGTTTGGCTTCTGCTTTAGCTGCTGCCTGTACTTCAGCTTTAGCGGCTGCAACTGCACGTGCATTTTCAGCTTCTTTAGCATCTGCTATCGCTTTAGCTGCTGCATCTGCTTCAGCTTTGATACGTGCTTCTTCAGCAATTCTTGCTTCTTCTTCAGCTTGTTGTTGCTCTTCTACGTCGCTACGTTTTACGTAAGTACGTTTTTTGCGAACTTCAACTTGTACTGACTTAGCCTTGCTACCATGACCAAGCACTAGTGTTGATTTTTTCTTACGGCTAAGCGTCATTTTACTTGGGCTAGCGTTTGAATCATCACCGTGTTGCTTTTTCAAATGATCAAGCAGGGTTTCTTTTTCTTCTTGCGAAACAGAATC
>CAJWBY010000056.1 GCA_913020705.1 uncultured Colwellia sp. | reverse complement strand
TTATAGTATCCCAAGAGTTACCTGCATTGGCTTTAATCGCTTGAACTGCTTCTATTGCACTTTGATAATTAGACATATCACTCTCTCCAAAAGGTTTATAATTTTTTATATGGCCTTGTTAGCTTTAGCACTCAAATTAAAAGTAAACATGAAAGCAAACATACCGAACAACACAAAGTCTAGAACATATTACAAACATTCTTAAAATATATAATACCTATCACTACCATTCACAAAATAAATATAGATTTCCAAAAATAAAACAACTTATATTTTTCAATAACTAAAGTTCATAAAACCAGGTTTTAGCTATAACATTCATCGCTAAAATTAATATTTACCACTTAAAATTTCTTGATTTATTATTGTGACCATGACATATACTTTAGTTATATTATTTCTACTGACCATTAAAACTATGAATATAGCCAAAATCGATCTTAATCTACTTATTTATCTTGATGTATTACTTCGAGAAAAAAACGTAACCCGTTCAGCCAGCCAGCTCAACATTACTCAGCCAGCAATGAGTAATGGATTAAAAAGATTAAGAAACTTATTTAATGACCCCATATTAGTAAGAACATCTGACGGCATGGTGCCAACAGAGCGTGCTAGAGCTTTAGCGCCAGTGATAAGAAAAATTCTATTAGAGCTTGAAGAAGCACTACAAGGTGAAGAAGAATTTAACGAAAAGCATAGTCAACGTGTATTTCGAATTATGGCGAGTGATTATGCCGCTTCTACGCTATTACCAAGTTTATTAAGAAAGATAAATGAAATTGCTCCAAACGTTACAATCGACATAATGACACCCAGCGACGTAACTTTTCACGACGTAGAAGCGGGTAAAATCGATATGGCGATAAACCGCTTTGATGAATTGCCACAATCATTTCACCAAAAAACGATTTGGCGTGATACTTTCTCATGTCTATTAAGTGCAGATAATCCAGATGTATCTAAATTCAACTTAAACACTTACCTTTCATCTAAACATGTTTGGGTGTCGAAAACGGGCTTTGGCGTTGGCGTCGGCATGGATCCAAAAGATGTTCAAAAATTAGGTTGGGTTGATGAAGCGCTGGCACGTTTAGGTAAAAAACGTGATATCAAAGTATTTACCCGAAACTATCATGTTGCCATGCAACTAGCCTTTGAAGACGGCTTAATTGCCACGTTACCTACAAAAGCGGCTTTGTTACATAAAGATGATCAAAAATACACGATTGTAAGGCCACCTTTTGACATTCCTGATATTGAATTAAAAATGATTTGGAGCCCATTATTACATCACGACGCTAGCCACATATGGTTTAGACAACTCGTCATAGAAGCCGCTGACCAAGGGTAATCAGGCCATGTTTAATCATATAGTCTATAGTTTATTGTCGGTGACTATTTGCTTATTAGCAGGAAAAGCTATTGAACTTTTTCTGCCTGTTTTGCCTGCAAGTTTATATGGCATGATGATATTTACCACTTTACTGCATTATCGATTTCTAAACGCAAAGCGAATTCAACCTTGTATTGAGTGGGCGTTAGCTAACATGGCTGTGTGCTTTGTACCTGCTGGTGTGGGAATAATCAATCACTATGAATTAATTAAAAATCATGGTCTCGTGCTAGTCGGTATTATATTTTTCACTACATTTTTATTACTTACTTTTGTTGGCATAACTTATCAAAGACAATTAAACCGAAAAGAATCAACATTACAAAAAGAACTTAATAAGTGATGAATAGTAACTTTATATCTGAAACTAGTTTTATGTTATTTTTCATTCTTCTGACCTTAGTGGTTTATCAAGCTTTTGTGCATTTACAAAAACTATGTAAAAAAGCTTGGTTAAACCCAATGTTATTATCAATAATAACTTTAATACCTTTTTTAGTATTTTTTAATATTCCTTTTGAACAATACTATCAAGCCACTACACCTTTAAACAGCTTACTAGAGCCAGCAGTGGTCGCTCTTGGTTTCCCGCTATATCAACACATTAAAACGATAAAGAAACAATGGAGACAAATCGTCATTCTATTATTCGTGGGAGCTGTTATTACCATCGCAATAAGTTTCTGCGTAACGATATTCGCAATTAATCAATACGAGATAGCGGTATCCCTTTCTTTGAAGTCAGTAACAACACCAATAGGGATCGCTTTAACCGAGCAACTCAATGGTAATAATTCAATCACCGCATTTGCGATTATTTTAGCTGGCTTATTTGGTGCATTATTAGGCCCACCATGGCTTTCATTTATTAACGTCACTTCACCTAAAGCACAAGGGTTAGCTATAGGTGCTGCGAGCCATGCACTTGGTACAGCAACAATTAGTAGAGTAAGTTATGAGCATGCTGCTTATAGTTCTTTAGCGTTAATAATTTCAGCCGTAGTTACCGCAATATTCAGCCCAATGATAATAAATACCCTTGTCCATTTGTTATAGTGATGAGTATTTGACTTTATTTTCTCAAAGTAACTTTAGTTAACAAACGAATACAACATTCACAAAGCGACTAAATACACAAAATAACATTCACATGATTTATGGCGATTATTGTAAATAACAATAATCAATGCAACTTACTGTATTCACAAATCACACAAACAAAATAATCGTTAATTATCATGAAGATAAAAACATACATTCACTATAAAAATATAAATTATAAAATCATTCTGTTAGAAACATAATGTGTAGCTATTGCATGAAAAATTAATACCTCCTACATTGCATCTAAACGTTATCATTAATTATGTTTATTGCTTTTTTTGAAGGGCTATTTTGAAAACATTCATGATACTAAACATTTATCTTATGACTTAACTATTCAACTAACAATTTTCTTGAATAATTGCACAAGAGGAAAGCATTATGACCCAATATGTTAAAACCCAAAATATCCAAGTGGCTCATTGCCTACACCACTTTATTGAACAAGAGGTACTTCCTCACAGTACAATTACTCCTGTAAATTTCTGGAAAAACTTCTCTACGATTATTGAAAAACTTACCCCTATTAATAGATCCTTATTAACAACCCGTGATGATTTACAAGCCAAGATTGATTGCTGGCATAAAGATAACTTTGCCGATAAGTTTGATTTTTTGGCTTATAAAAAATTCTTAAAAGAAATCAATTATCTGGTGCCTGAGGTCGATGATTTTTTAATTACCACTAAAAACGTTGATACTGAATTAGCCACTATGGCTGGTCCTCAATTAGTTGTGCCGATAATGAATGCACGGTTTGCTATTAATGCCGTAAATGCACGTTGGGGAAGCTTGTACGATGCTCTATATGGTAGCGATGTTATTTCAGATGATAATGGTGCTGAAAACAGCGGCGCCTACAATCCCGCACGTGGTCAAAAGGTTATTAGTTTTGCCCGTGAATTTTTAGATCAAAGTATTCCATTAACGAGTGGGAGTCACGTTAAAGCTAACCAGTATAAAATATTTGGTACTCATTTAACTATTCAGCTTGAAAGTGGCGAACAAGTTGAGCTACTTAATAGCAATGCATTCAAAGGTTATCAAGGTACTTCTGAGGCTCCTACAGCGCTTTTGTTCGAGCACAACGGTTTACATTTCGAAATAAACTTCGATAAAGCAAGTGAAATAGCAAAAAGTGATAACGCGGGAATTTCAGATATAACCCTTGAGTCAGCTTTAACTACAATCATGGATTGTGAAGACTCCGTTGCAGCAGTTGATGCTGATGACAAAGTTGTTGCTTATAAAAACTGGTTAGGTTTGATGCAAGGTAACTTAACAACTGAATTACATAAAAATGGCAAAACTATCCAACGAAAAATGGCTGAAGATAGACAGTACCAAAAAACTGATGGCGAAAAATTAACATTAAAAGGCCGAAGCTTAATGTTCGTTCGTAATGTTGGTCACTTAATGACAAATAATGCCATTCTATTAGCTGACGGCTCTGAAGTACCAGAAGGTATTATTGACGCCATGGTTACTTCTTTGATTGCCTGCACCAACTTAGATAATTCATCAGACAAGAATGCCTTTAGTAATAGTGCAAAACAATCTATTTATATTGTTAAACCCAAAATGCATGGCCCTGAAGAAGTTGCTTTTGCTGATACCTTATTTGAACACGTTGAAGAAGCTTTAGTTTTAGAAAGAAATACCATAAAAATGGGTATCATGGATGAAGAACGCCGAACGAGTGTCAATTTAAAAGCGTGTATTGCACAAGCAAAGTCCCGAGTGGTATTTATTAACACTGGATTTTTAGATCGTACAGGAGATGAAATTCATACTTCGATGGCAGCAGGTATCATCGCTAAAAAAGCAGATATCAAATTAACGCCATGGATTAGTGCTTATGAAGATAACAATGTTGATGTTGGTTTAGCATGTGGCTTTAGTGGTAAAGCACAAATAGGCAAGGGTATGTGGCCAATCCCTGATCAAATGTCGAATATGCTTGCAACAAAAATAAACCATGTTCAAGCAGGTGCTAATACGGCTTGGGTTCCATCACCAACAGCAGCGACGTTACATGCGCTGCATTATCATAAAGAAAATGTCTTCGCACTTCAGAAAGAATTAACGACACGTAAACCCGCAAACTTAGACGACATTCTTACCATTCCACTTGCTAAAAATACCCAGTGGACTGAACAAGAAATTAATGATGAGTTAGATAATAACGCCCAAGGTATTTTAGGTTATGTTGTTAGATGGATTGATCAAGGTGTAGGCTGTTCGAAAGTACCTGACATCAATAATGTAGGTCTAATGGAAGACAGAGCCACTTTACGTATTTCAAGCCAACATATAGCCAATTGGTTAACGCATAATGTATGTAGTGAACAGCAAGTTTTAAACAGTATGAAAAAAATGGCCAAAACAGTTGATAGCCAAAATAAGAAGGATGCAAGTTATCAAGCAATGGCAAGTGATTTTGAAAATAGTATTGCTTTTAAAGCAGCGTGCGATTTAGTATTTTTAGGGACAAAACAAGTTAATGGTTATACAGAACCTTTATTACATAGTTATAGGCTAAAAGTGAAAAAAAATAATTAATCTATTTATGTTATTAAATTAAAGGAGAAATATTTTACGTAATATTTCTCCTTTTTATTTTCGTCAACGTGAAACTTTATTCTACTATTGCCTGTCTATTTCTCTAATGGGCAATGATACATTGAAGAATCATAAGTACTAACAAGTATCAAAAAGCCATTAAACTCAATTTTTTGACCGTTTACCGTATATCACTCGTAATATACATTATTACGAATTATAGTTAGCCTGATTTATTATAACTACCAATAATGAGTAGTTTTTCAAGAGATAAGTTTTGTAGTCAATGCTCTGTGAATTTATAAGACGAGGATCGCAACATGAAATCACAAATTAAAACTGTAGCGTTTGGTGCCATATTCAGCATAATCGGATTATGCTTTACCCTTTCGACTGCATCAGCAGAATCAAGTAGTGCTAGAATGAAAGTAGAGTTCTCCACTGACACTTATACAACTAATTTTCCGACACTCGTTAATGAAGGTCGCTCAAAAGATAAACCTCTACTAAAACCTGGTAATGGATTAACAGAATTTGCCGCTTGTGAAGTAACAGCTAAAAATGAATACTTTGAATTGGCCATTATTTTCAATGATAAATTACAGCAATTGATTTCAGTTTTATTTGTGGATGATATGAATAATAATGCGCAACGTAACCAAATCACTAAGATAGATTGATAATAATCTGTTATTAGATAAATTATTAAACAAATAAAAAAAGGCCTTATGGCTTTTTTTATTTTTATTCACTACAGAAACTTTAAGCTTCAAGCGCTCCTTGTTTATATTTTATTGGCACTTTCACCTCAAAACTACAACCAACTTCTGTTTCTAAGCATTTAATTGTTCCCTTTAATTTTGCATCAACTAAGTTATAAACAATGTTCATACCTAGCCCTGATCCTCCTTGACCACGCTTAGTTGTAACAAAGGGATCAAATATACGGTTGACAACACTCTCGTCTAACCCCTTTCCATTATCACTATAAAGAAGGGTTAAGAATCCGTTTTCTTCAATAAATCTTATTGATATTTCGCCACTTTCTATTCCATCAAAGCCATGAATATGAGAATTAGTTAAAAAGTTAGTGAGAATTTGATTCCATGCACTTGGGTAAGTTATTAAATTAATATCCTCGTCTACATCAATGTTTATTGTATAGTTTTTTCGTTTAAACAATGTTTTAACTGTGTTCACAACATCATTAACATGACGTGCAACATTAATTTTCAACTCAGGGTCTGTATGTTGCTCAACCGCAACTGATTTAAAGCCTCTAATTAACTCAACCGCTTTATTCAAACTTCTTTCAATAATATTTTGATATTCAATCAGTAAATTGAGTGTATTAGTTAAGTGAGATTTTGTTAGGTTTTCAGTTTCTATTGAATGATTTAACTCTAGTACTTTTTCTTTCAACGCTGTTATTGAAGTGACACAGATTCCCAATGGAGTGTTTACCTCATGCGCAACACCCGCAACAAGCTGCCCAAGAGAAGCCATTTTCTCAGATTGTACGAGTTGATCTTTTGCTAACGTTAAATCATCTAAAGATTGTTGTAATTGATTATTACTTGAAGCCAATTTAGAGGTACGGTCAAAAACTTTAACTTCAAGTTCACCATTCAAGTTTAATAATGCATTCTCGGCATCTTCAAGTTTTAAAATATCATTATTTAAAGTTGTTCTCATATTATTAATAGTTTCTGCTAAGTCATCAAGTTCGTCTTTTACTTTGGGACGCGAACTTAACACTAAAGGAGTATCTATTTTATCTGCGGCTACTTGTTGGGCATAATGTGTGATCTGATAGATATGTCGTGTTATCAGCCAATGAACAATGAAAATAATAAAAAATGCAACAATAAAAATTTTAATCATCTCTGCAGTAAGAATAAAACCAGCTTGTTGCCAGAGGCGTTGATAAATATCCTTATAACTAGCGGTTATTATGAGTGTTCCAATATCATTTTCACTGTAAAAAATTGGAAATTCTACGATTTTATCCGCAGTATTTTCTATGTCACCAAATTGATAGACCTTACCAAAGCCAGTGACTATTTTTACATGGCTGATATCAGGTAATTTTACAATCCCTTGAATTTGTTGCTGTACTAAAGGTTCGTTAAAATCCCATAAACTTGTAGATATAGACTGAAGGTAACTTGTTTCAATGTTACTAAAGCGTTGGTCAAGCGTCGTTAGGCTTTCTTTATAATTAACATATAATTGCAGAAATGTTGAGCTTATAGATAACACAGAGCTACATAACAATATGTAAATGAGAACTCTACGGCTTAACTTACTGTTAAATGATCCAGATTTATCCATTTATCACACCATCAATTAAAAGTAATAATAAGGATAATGGTATCCATATTATTTGAAACAAGGTTGTAAGACATTATTAAAATATTGATGCCCAATAATGTCAATATAAATAAGAACATTTACGTACTTCTAATAAGTTAACATAAGCTTATAAAAAATACTTACAGCATTTCATTAGTATTAACGTATTCAGCTACAAGTTTAGCTGCCGTTAAGTCTTCTAATGCATGACCTACTGACTTGAAAATAGTAATATCTTCATTATTACGTTCAAATATAAAATTTTGCTCACACATTGAAAATAAGTCAGCTTTAATATGCTTGGGTTGAATGACTCCAGCTTTGATTGGAATAGCCAAATCACCTGTTTCACGGACAGCACTTTCCATATTATCTACAAATATATTGGAACGTAGTAAACATTCATCATCCATTTCTCGCATATCAGGCCGATAAGCTCCAACCATATCTAAATGTTGACCTTTTTTTAACCATTTACCAAATATTAACGGCTCTTTACTTAGCGTAGCACAAGATATAATATCCGCCTTATTCACGTGTTGTTTTAAATCATCAACAGCTATGCATTCAAGCCCAAGATGCTTAACCTGCTGGCAAACGAGCTCTGCTTTCGCAAAACTTCTGCCCCACACATAAACTACTTCAATAGGACGAACACTGGCATGTGCTTCAATCAATTGCGACGATAACGTTCCTGTACCAACAACAAGTAATGTTTTACTGTCTTCCCTTGAAAGAAACTTAGAAGCTAAAGCCGATGCTGCTGCCGTTCGCTTTGCAGTAAGTGAGGGTGCATCCATACTTGCTTTTAATTTACCTGTTTTAAAATCAAACAGTAAATATGTTCCTTGAATCGAAGGTAATTGATACTGGTGATTATCAGGTGCGACCGTTACTAATTTAATACCTGCGACATCACCGGCTTGCCATGCAGGCATCATGAGTAATGTCGTTTCTCGACTCGCGGATGGATTTTCTATATCAAAATGTAAACGAGGAGGGACAATAATATCTTCGGTAAATGCTCGTTGTAATGCATTGATTAATTTAGGATAAGATAAAGCCAAGTTTACTGTTACATCAGAGATAGTTTGCATAATAATTTAAAATGGTCAGTTAGTGTGAAAGAGGAATTATCACATAACCGACCAATAATTGTATACAATATACCTAATGATACGTTAAAAAATTAAGCTAAGGTTTTATATACAGGGATCCGTCTGACCATCGCAGCAAGAAGGATAACAATTAACGCTGGAAATGCAGCATATAGCATTGTTATTAATACTGATTGTCTTACTAGCATAGCTAAAACAATAAACCCTAGACTTGGCAAAGCCAGCCAAAAAGTATGCTCACTTGCGCAAACTTTAAAAAGGCTACGCATAATGAATATAATGATTCCTGTAAGGAAAAAAGCAGCAAAAGCGGTGACTGTCCCTGAGTAATAATCAAGTATAAAATTAGGGTAAGAATGAAATACTTCAAATATTGGTGCAGAAACGCCAAAACTAACTAACCAAACAAATGTTCCAGCAATTAGGCAGCCAAAATTAAACGACCACAATTTTTTATTTATATTTACCACTAACGATCCTTAGTTTTATTTTTTATTATTTTTATGAATTTTCGTTATTCGCCCTTTTTATATCTTATGTATAGTTTTTAATCAAGCCGAATAAAAAACAGTCTGATTTTGGATTTGTTCGAATAAAAAAATTATCCAATTAAAAATCAATAATAAAAGTGAGTTATAATAAGTTATTGCCATTCAATTCAGGATAAATTCATTGAACAAATTTGCACCCTTAGTTTTTGTATTATTATTATCGTGCGGAGCTGCACTATGGTTTTTAGCTAGTGATTCACTAAATTTTCATATAAAGAATCAACTTCAGAATATTGGTTCTGAATTAACCGAGCAAAAATTAACAGTAGAAAATGTCACTATCCTTGGTTATCAAGGTACAGGTACTATTACCAACTTATCAATACCCTCTTCAGATTCGACAAATTTATTGACCACTGATAAAGCCTCATTGAGCATTGTTTCAATTGACATAGTGATGAATCAAAAAAGCTTAAAAACTGATCTCGTTATTATTGAAAGTATCACCATCCATGGTCTTGTCGCCTCAATTCAACTCAGTAACGATGGTACAACTCTTGATAATTTACTGGAAACAGTACAGAAAAACATTAATAAACTCGCTGTTCAAACCCACCCTATAGATCAAAAGGAACAACTTAAAATAGCGCCTCCTTTAATAAAAGTTTCTCAAATAATGATAAAGCAAGGCACTTTAAATCTGATAAACGACAATAATGAACAAATCATCACGAAAGCCTTATCAGACATTAAAATTGAAATGACAGACGATGAAGCAGGAAAGCAAAGTGAAACGATTGGAATTGAAATATTCGAAAAATTGCTTCTTGAATTAAACAAGCATACCAGTGCGCTACAAAATAAAGTATCTGAAACCATGTAAAGCTTGAATTAGTCTTATTTACAAGCTAATAATAACAGTACGTTTAGTGTTTTAGTTAAATAGAAAAGGTAGTTAAATGCGAAAGTCATTAAAATTAGCAAATATTTTCTTCAGCATAGTAATTAGTGCTGCTGCATTGCTATTTACTTTGACATCTCATGCTCGATATTTAGAAATCACACCATTTATAGGGCAAATGTCTAGCTCTGATTTGACTAGTACTCAAGATGACAGTGCCGATTTGGCTGTAAACGGTGCCAACAATTATGGTTTTGCGATAGCATGGCAAGATTCACCTAAAGGGCAAGGACAAATATTATTCAACACGGTAAGTCATGACTTCATCAGTACTTCTGACTTACAAGAACACTCTTTCGATGTTACGTACCTTCACTTCAGTGGTGTTGCACAGTTCAAACAACGATATTATGTTACCACTGTATCATTAGGTATTGGTGGTACTCATTTTGATACTGAGAATAAGAACGAAATATATCCATCAATTACTTTAGCTTTTGGCACTCGTTACGAACTATCAAAGACCTTTGCTATTGTTACTGAACTTCGTGGTTACGCAAGCTATGTTGAAGAAGACAATCAATTGTTTTGTGAAGGAACCACATGTCACGCTTTTTTAGAAAAGAGTATGTGGCTAGAAGGAAGTGTATCTATAGGTTTTGCCGTTAAATTTTAACTAAAGTTCAAATATTTTAAACGAGGAAATTCTTCTTAAAGAGGACTATTGTCAACTACTAATAGTATATCCCAAAAAGCGTGATAATCGCCCTCCCTAATCATTCCCAATAAAACAACTAACATACAAACCCAACACCACAAAAGATCGTAATGTCACTATCGTTATTTAGTTGGCGTTAATTTAAAATAACAATGTCGACTATAGTTTCATAAAAATTTTAACAAACCACTAGTTAGTTGCGATTGATTTACCTAAATGCTTTTTAATTGATTTTTCCTTGGCTTGACGCTTTCGAAGTTCAATTATTGCTTCACTCGATTGAGTCACTAATGAGCCACTATAATCGTTATCAGGAGTGCTCCTGCTTTGTTTTACAATATGTGTCCGTGAAGAACTTTCTCGCTTATCGTTGATGTTTGCTTGTGTATCAATTTGACTATTTAACTCACTTATTTTTCTAGTTAATTGTTTTACATCTCGTTGAAGATATTCGAATTTGTTTTCAATCAATTGATTATTCGTATAATTGATAAAACTCACTGTGCCAGCTCCGATTGACAAACAAGTGATCGCGACTAATAAAATTTTTAACATTTTCACCTCAAAAAAAAGGGCTAACTTAATAGCCCTTCTATTACTTTTATAAATTATTGATTTACCGAAACACCTAAATTTTCTAATGTTGTAAGCTGTGAAGCATCAGATAAAGGTATATTTTGAATATTGATAGTCATCATCAGTTGCTGAAATTCATCATCTAGTTGTAATTGATCTTGCGTATTCCTTAGATTAATTACAGGTGTTAAGTCCGTTACTAAGGATTCACTAATAGACAAAAAGGATAAATCAACAAGAGATTCAATCGGTGATAAATTTGAAATAGATGAGTTATTCAATTCCAACCCCCAACTCAAATTAGGTAGTGTGGAAGCGATAGTAGATAAAAATGCATCATTTACAGAGTCATCAAAACCAATAGACAAAAACTTAAGGTTTATCATTTCAGGTATCACGCCACTAGGGTCACTATCACTCACTTCATTGGTCGTTAATGGCCCGTGTAAATATAAAGTGTGTAAGTGTGGTAAATCTAGTAACTTTACGGCATCTACATTTACATCACTACTATCAAGCTGATGTGTACTTAACGCCAAACCATTTAAATGAGGTAAGTTAGCTAAAGGAGATAAATCAAAAGTTGTATCACCCCATAAATGTACAAAGTTAAGATTTTTAGTATTCGTTAAATTATTTAAATCAGTAACATCAGTATTATTCAGTGCTAAATCTCTTAACCGAATTCCACTAATAGATGCAGTGAAATTCATAAGATCGTTATCGTTAAATGCATGACTGTCAATGTTTAAACTTTCAAGTTGCGGTAAGTTAAATAAAGGGCTGTAATCACTTATGATCACAACATCGACGTTTAAGTCATTCGGAATAGACAGATTACGTAAACCAAATAGTTGATCTAAGCCTTCAATACTAGACATAGCAACATCACTGAAACAATTTAAGTCGTGTAATTCAGCAACATAAATTAGATCACCTTTATTATCATTAAAACACGTAGTTAAACCTGCATCTGTAAAAGTAACATCAGCAAGCATTTCAGTACGGACTATGCCAGATAACCCACCACCTAAGTAACTATCTACTTGTGAAGGATTCTCTAATGGTAAATTATCTACAACCAAACCCTCTAGATGCGAATAAAACTCTAACCCGCCTAAATTGTTTAATTGCGTATTACCTACATCTACAAAACGAAGTTTGTGCATACTGTCAAACTCACCATGAATTTGGGTAATAGCAGTACCATTTAAATGAATTTCTTCAAGGTTATAAAACGCTGACAATCCCCAAACCTCTGTTATTGATGCTCCATTACACCATAAAGACTGTAACTGACCGGTAACCAATTGGTCTCCGGTATTATCAATCAAACATTGCCTAAGGGCTAAATCATCAATTTCATTCAAATACGTTTCTAATAGCTGGCCATATGCTAGTTCACCCTCAACGTGAATACCAAATTCTCGTAATCTTTGTACTTGATATTCAATCTCTGAATTTTCTAACACAGGTAACATATTAATATTTACATAGCTTAAATTTGGTAATGGGTTGTCATACATATTACCGTTGATAAATAACGCTGATAAATCAGAAATATTTGTATTTTGGATGTTAACGGAGTGAACGTCCCATAGGTGGTTGATAGGTGCTAAACTGGTGATGGGTACACCTTGGAATTCTAAAAATTTCACTCCTTGATGGGTTGACATTAAGGTTTCAAATTCGGCATCACCTAAGCCACTTCCCCAACCTAAATCTAGTTGTTCAAGATTAGAAAGGGAAAGTAAAATAGCTAAGTCATTCACACTAATATCATTATGGATACGCAGCTGAGTTAACGAAGAAATATTCGCAATTTGCGCAAACATCGCTTCATCAATCATCTGATTACGACGAATTGATAAGCCTTTAAAATTAGGTAAAGAGGTAAGGTGTGTTAAGTCAATATAAAAGCCATCCTGCCCCATAATATACAACTCTTCTAAAGTTGATATTGTAGCTAAAGGACTGATATCAGTCACTGCTGTTTCAGAAACACCGATATGAATTAAAGATGGATGATTTTCTAATGATAATAAGTTTGCATTAGAAAATTCTGGATTATGATTTGCAGTAAATACCCTTAGGTTAGTCAAATTAGCGACCGCGCTATAGTCATTTACTAATGATAAACCATCTAGATATAAATCACGCAAGTTAAACAACTGCTCTAAGCCACTTAAGTTTGTTATATTTCTCCAGCCACAATCTAAGTGCTCTAAACGTTCAATGTATTGATCACCATTTAAGTGATCAATAACACATTGTTCAAACTCACTATCAACAAATGTTATATCTGCTAAAAGAGTTCCTGTTGTATAGTTTGGATCATATGGAAATGCATCTCCGTTATCACCAACGCCATCACCGTCACTGTCTAATACTTCTGTTGAGTCATTAGGGAAAGCATCAGAGTTATCGCCAACACCGTCACCATCGGAATCCATTGACTCTGATGAATCGAATGGGAACGCATCTACATCATCATTTACACCATCATTGTCATCATCTAGATCAATACTGTCTAAAACACCATCATGATCTGAGTCGATATCAAGCACTTCATAGAACTGAACACGAGGAGGAATTGCAACATAAAAATCTTCCTCTACAGAAGGGAAAGTCCAGGTATTATTGTTTCTTTCTTCCCACTCTAAAACGTAAATTCTATTACCTACTTGAGCTAAGGGCTGCCAGTATCGATTTCTAAAACGATTACAATAATCATTAGTTTCTGCATGACATAAATTATCACCATTTTCAGCTCTATTGCTGAACATATTAATACGGTTAGTTTCATTTTCAAACCATGACCAGCGATCCCAACCATTTCCATAGTCGTCAAAATTGAACTCTTTGTCCCAAATTCGAGTTACATTTGAAGATACCTCTAACCTAAAACCAAAGTAGTCTGTTAATTCACCTTGTTCGTTATAAGCATCAGGGTTTGTTAAGCTGAAGCTATTTTGTAAATAGTTATTCAGTAATGGTTCAATTGTCGCTGTTTCATCTTGCGACACAATAAGGCTAAACGAAGTAAATGTTACATCACCATGGTTAGCCGTTACATAAACACCGAAACCTGTTTCATATGCTCTCGATTTAGTGATTTCAATTAATTCGCCAGTATGCAACGCTATAGCTAAAATATTATCAACATCAATCGACCAGTCAAAGGTAATACCAAAAATTGCTGTATTACCGGTGCCATCATTATTAAATGACACTAAATCACTACTCAATCTAGACCATTGATTTTCGTTTTCCAGATCAACAACTATTGGCAATGCCCAAGTTTTCTCTTGTAACTCGGTAGATGTCCAACCTAAATTGGGCAAAGTTTCCAAATTATCAAGCGTCAATACAGATGAACCACTTTCCATTTGAAATAGTTCAGGTTCTAAAGAACCCAATAGCTGCTCACGATTCCAATCGTCAACAATAGATAAGCTAGATGTCGTCATTTGCCAAAAATGTTCATAACCATTTTCAGGTGTTAATAACTGCCAAGTTGACTGCACCTCGGTATAAGCAACCTCTATGTAGTTATCACCATTGTTTATGATAAACTCATTTCCGGCTTCTTCACTGACAAGGCCAATTTCCATCAACTCGGTTACCGTTTTATTATCAAAAGATTCAATATCAGACTGTGGAATCTTAGTCATCACATCGTTTGTAAAACTATAGCTGTAACCTCTTTGTTCGAATGGGGTATGTTCAGTTAATACGCCACTATCAAAGTTATAAGTGTCACCATTTGATTGACCAATTCCAAAATCAGGATTTTCTAAATAACCTTCTGAAATTCTCACATAACTTGTAAGTAAATCAGCTTCAATAAATGGCATTGCCTCACCTACATCATTGTTTTCAGGGGCTATATCATCTTCATTTACAACACCATCGCCATCAATATCAGGATCTGAGTTATCGCCAACACCATCTTCATCAGTGTCTAACCATTCATTAGGATCAAATGGAAATGCGTCATCTTCATCATTTACACCATCATTATCATCATCGTTATCGTAATTATTACCTACAAGATCGTTATCACTATCTAAAGTTTCAAATGGGTCAAATGGGAAGTGATCATCCTCATCAATTACACCATCATTATCATCATCAGTGTCAACACTATCTAGCAGACCATCTTTATCTGAATCAATATCATGTACTTGATAAAATTGTATGCGGGCTGCAATTGCAACATATAGATCTTCCTCTTCAGAAGGGAAGTTCCAAGCATTTCCGTTACGCTCCTCCCATTCTAAAACATAAATTCTATCTCCTACTTGCGCTAATGGTTGCCACTTACGTAAGCGGTAACGATTACATTGGTCGTCATACATTGGACTACATTGAGCATTATTCCCTTGTTCACTATGGCTATGGTTCTGTATTGTCACCAAATTGTTTTCATCAGCTTCCCAATACCAACGGTCCCAACCATTTTGATATTCATCAAAATCGAATTCACTTGATAGAACACGTGTTACACGTGCGCCGCCACTTTCAGGTCTAAAGCCAAAGAAGTCTGTTAAAATACCGTCATCGTTATATGCAGCAGGATTTGTAAGACTAAAACTATTTTGCAAATATTTATTGACTAAAGGAGTTACGCTAGCCCCGTCTTGAACTGGAACAACTAATGAATATTCACTTAGGGTTATTTCTCCATTGGTCATAGTAAATAAAACACTATAACTGTCTTGATAAACTTTTGATTTCTGAGCCGTAACTGTTAATCCTGTCGTATCAGTTATTTGTAATAAGCCTGAACCATCAATATGCCAATCAAAACTTAAACCAGACATTTGACCCGTAACTGTTCCTTCATTACTCCCAATACTTTCAAAAGTAAAAATATCGCTTGAAACTCTAGACCATTGATCTTCATTATCTAAGTCCAAGATGAGCGGCATAGCAAATGATTGAGCTAACAGCTCAGCTTCTGTCCATGCAATCAGCTCAATGGTTGAGCGATCAAGAACGCTAACAATGGTTGATTCATTTTCTAAAGCTACATCTTCGGCTTCAACAGACCCAAGTAACTGTTCACGCTCCCAATCTTTTATGAGATTGTAAGATACAGTTGAAGTTTTATAAAAACGATAGTACTCCTCATCAATAGCTAAACGTTGCCATTTAAAGAAAACTTCAATCTGTGAAACTTCAAGTTGATAATCACCATTTTGTTCAATAAATGTGTCTGCGGCATCCCATGAAATAATACCCATATCAGCTAAATCACTTACATTAATATAAGTAGTTGTTTCAACATGTGTTTCAGGAGTAGCCGTCATCACATTATCACTGAAAGCATAATTATATGCGTTATCTACATGTGGAGTATTTACAATCAAAAGATTATTATCAAACGTGTAAGTATCACCATTTGTCTGACCTAAACGGTAATCCGGGTTAGTTAAATACCCTTTAGAAATAGCAATATAAGAAGGTAATAGATCTGCATCAGTAAATGTTAAGGCTTCAGTCACCGCATTATCGTATGGGTCGATGTCATTATCATTTAATACGCCATCACCATCGATATCAGTGTCTGAGTTATCACCAATACCATCACCATCAGTGTCTTCCGATTCAGTTTCATCATTTGGAAAAGCATCATCGTCGTCGTTAACCCCATCGTTATCGTCGTCATTATCCGCATTGTTACCTAAACCATCACCATCAGTGTCTTCCGATTCATTTCGATCAAACGGGAATGCATCTTCTTCGTCACTTACGCCATCATTATCATCATCTGAATCAACACTGTCTAAAATACCGTCTTTATCAGAATCGATATCATAAACTTCGTAGAATTGAATACGAGGAGCTATAGCAATATATAAGTCTTCATCAGTTGATGGGAATTCCCACGTATTATTGTTTCGTTCTTCCCACTCTAAGACATATAAACGATTATCAACTTTAGCAAGCGGTTGCCATTTACGAATTCTGAAGCGATTACACTGATCATCATTTTCTGCATCACATGATGAATAATGCTCCCCTTCACTTTGCCAATGGCTTGAAATGGATACCGTTTCACCTTCTTTTTGCCAAAACCATCTGTCCCAACCACTCCCTTCATAATCTAAATCGAAGTATTTATCAGTGATACGGGTAACTTTATCTCCTGTACTTTCAAGTCGGAAACCAAATAACTCAGTCAATTCACCTTCGTCATTAAATGCATCAGGATTTGTTAAGCTAAAACTGTTTTGCAAATAACTATTTACAAACATATCTACTGAAGCTCCATCAACTTGCATAACACCTAAGTTATAACTAGCTAAAGTTGTTTGTGCGTTTGAAACAGTTAAGTAAATTGCATAACCAGTGTCATAGCTTTTAACTTTTTGTAATGACATTGTAGTGGATTCGTCTATGGCTATCTGTAATAGCCCATTACTATCTATTTCCCAGCTAACAGATTCACCATAAACCATGGTTTCAGCTGTTCCATTATCCGCGAATGTAACAATGTCACTTCGAATACGAGACCATTGATCTTCGTTTTCTATATCAGCGAAAATAGGAAGCGCCCATGAACTACTTAATAATTCACTTTCTGTCCAAGCAACAGATGCTAATTGGTCTAAATAATGTAATGTCGTACTAGAACCATCTTCTATAACCTCAACAGGTATTTCATCAATAGAACCCGTTAATTGCTCTCGTTCCCATTCATTTACAATGACATAGTTATTCATAGTTACTTGCCAGAAACGGTCAAAGCCAGAAGATTTTTCTATTAATTGCCAAGTACTCATTGTTTCAGTAATTGACACTTCAACTTGATATTCATCGCCATTATTTTCTATAAAGTTATTAATAGCTTCTTCTGAGGCTAAACCATAGTCACTGAGTTCTCTGACTTGAATCCAACTTGACGATGAAATATCTGACATGATATTTAACGTCATCACATCATTTGCAAAGGCATAACCGAAATTTTCTTGGTTAAACCTTGTACTTTTAGTTAACGCTTCGTTAGCAAAGTTATATGTTTGACCATTTGAAAAACCTAAAGCAAAATCAGGATTTTCAAGCTTCCCTTCACTAATAGCTATGTATGAAGAATTTAAAAGAGATGCATCAAATGTTAATGCTTCACTGACTGTGTTATCAATCGGATCTAAATCATCTTCATTTAGAACACCATCACCATCGATATCAGGATCCGAATTATCACCTATTCCATTGCCGTCAGTATCCGTCCATTCACTCCCATTTAGCGGTAAGTCGTCTTCATCATTTAAATACCCATCTCCATCTATATCTTCATCAAACTTATCAGGAATACCATCTTCATCTAAGTCGTCAAAGCTAAATGCCGATAATATCTCAGCTTTCGCTATATCATTGAATAATAACTCATCAATTTGTTCCGAACCTGCAACTTTTACATAACCACGACGAACGACTGTTTGCCCAGATTCTGTTTCGTTATCTTCAAAGACAAATGGCATTAATTCTTCATCATCAATTTCACCAACCAGTAAATCTTGAATAGATGTTGGAATGCTATATGAATATAAATCATTATTGCCAAGTGTTTCTTTAGTCACTGATACAGTATCTAAAAGAATTGGTGATTCACCGTTATCAATATGTTTAATGAATTTTGCAACTAAATTACTACCATTTATGGTGCCATCATTTGAAAATAAATAAGCTTGGATTGAATAACCATTTTGGCCACCTACCCAAATCCCACCATTTACTTCATTTTTACCTGTACTAGGTAAATGCACTATTTCTGATAAGTTACTTGCTAACTCTGCTCCATTATCATCCCAATCAATTGGAATACCATTACTACAATTATATTGCTGTTCAAGCCAGTCATCACAGTAAAATTCATATGCATTACTATCACGAACAAATTCAATAAAGTAGCCTTCAGCGCCGTCAGAGAAACTAACATCACTTCCAATTACTCCCATATATTCGTCATCAAGTAATTGCGTTAACGATAACGATTGAAGATCAACTTTGGTTAAATTCGCTTTTAAGTTTTGACCTGCACCACTTAATATTGCGGTTTCTCCATTATCAACATATCCCGATATGATAAATCGGTCTTCATTGACTACGATACCTGTTTCAGTTACAAAGCGATCAAAGTTATCTTCTTCTCCAATAACCCATGCATCACTTTGAATATCAAAAATAAACTGAGCTTCAGGCGTGGAGTCCATCAAAGTGCCATATTCGTATTCTAGCGTTTCAATTTCACCGTTATTATTTCGGTCATCATCACCTTCAAACCAAGAAACACCTAAAGTGAAGACATCACGTTCATTGGCATCACTAAAACCACGCGCTGAAATTGAACCAGTTTCCATACAGGCATGGCTTTCGCCAGCATCCAAAGTTTCAGTAAATGTGAACGTAAATTTATTATTTGTACTGTCGTAAGTGCCATCAGTCACAACCCAATCACTTTCTTCATCACTTGAAGTAAGAGTGAAATTCCCAGCATGGTCAATTGTACCGCTTGCTATTTCTGAAGCATCACTTTGCTCTTCTTCATCAACTAAAGTGATCACTTCACCACTTTGTGTTGCAAGAATAATGAATGTTTCATCTTCTTCTGCTTTACATTCTCCATTTTCACCCGTGCCGGAAAAAGTAAGGCTGGTTAGCCAACGACCAGATATATCAAAGCTAAATTGGTCACATACATCACCAACGCCGTTACCATCCACATCACCTTGATCTTCATTAGCAACATCAGGGCAGTTATCTGCATTATTACCTATTAAATCACCGTCTGTATCTGACGTTTCTGCAGGATCATTTGGGAAAGCATCTTGATCATTATTTACACCATCACCATCACGATCTTCATCAAGCTCATCAGGAATGAAATCGCCATCCATATCGGCAGGTACACTGTTAGGATCTAACGGATCAGTTTCTACTGTAATTTCATCAGCATCAGAGAAGCCATCGCCATCATCATCCGTATCAGCATTATTACCCGTACCATCGCCATCAGTATCAAGCGTTTCACTTTCATCTAGTGGGAATGCATCATCTACATCTGCAACACCGTCACCATCATCGTCTGTATCTGTATTATTTCCTATACCATCGCCATCAGTATCAAGCGTTTCACTTTCATCCAATGGAAATGCATCATCAACATCTGCAATACCATCACCATCATCGTCTGTATCTGCATTATTACCTGTACCGTCACCATCAGTATCTACGGTTTCAGTCTCATCTAATGGAAATGCATCATCAACATCTGCAACACCGTCACCATCATCGTCTGTATCTGTATTATTTCCTATGCCATCACCATCGGTATCAAGCGTTTCAGAGGCATCATCAGGGAATGCATCGTCACCATTTGCAACACCATCGCCATCACGATCGTCGTCTATAGCATCAGGAATAAAATCACCATCTAAATCATTTGGAACTGAAGCACCTGAAAGAGGATCTGTACCGACTGCAATTTCATCAGCATCAGAAAATCCATCGCCATCATCATCAGTATCTGCATTATTACCTGTTCCATCTCCATCAGTATCAACTGATTCTGTAGCATCAAAATCAAAAGCATCTTGGCTATTTATAACACCATCATTATCGATATCATCATCGCTAACATCAGCAATAAAATCTCCATCGAAATCAGCTGGAATACTTGTACTTAATAAAGGGTCTGAGCCAGCAAGTATTTCATCAGTATCAGAATACTTGTCATTATCATCATCGGTATCAGCATTATTACCCGTGCCATCACCATCGGTATCAAGCCACTCATTGATATCTAATGGGAACTGATCATCTTCATCTGTAACACCATCACCATCGTCATCTGTATCAGTGGTATCGCCAGTACCATCACCATCGGTATCGACAAATGTTGTTCCTGGATTATTAGCATCGGTGTCATCTGGATCTTGCTCTGTAGGCCAACCGTCTCCATCGGCATCCTCAATAACAGACAGATTTGGATCTAATGGGTAACCATCATCAACATCTAAAACACCGTCATTATCATCATCAGGATCACAAGCATCGCCCATAGCATCATCATCAGAATTCACCTGAAAGCTATTAGCCACTAATGGACAATTATCTGAACCATTACCAATACTGTCGTTATCACTATCAAAACGTTCTGTTGGGTCTAAAGGTAATGCGTCAGCATCATCAAATACACCATCATCATCAGTATCATTATCTAATGGATCTGTACCGATAATAACTTCTTGTTCGTCAGATAAATTATCTCCATCATCGTCCGTATCAGCATTATTACCAATACCGTCATTATCGGTATCTATGGTTTCAGATGCATCTCTTGGGAATAAATCTTCGTCATTTTCAACACCATCACCATCTATATCAGTGTCAGTATTATCACCTATAGTGTCTTCATCTAAATCTTTAGATTCTGTAGCATCGAGTGGAAATGCGTCGTTTTCATCACTTGCGCCATCATTATCATCATCACTGTCTGGCGCTAGGCCTCCAGTATCAGCTTGACCATCATTATCAGTATCAACAAAATCTATTTCAGGTACTGCTGCATCATTATCATCAGTATCTTGGCCAACAGCCCAACCATCACCATCTTGGTCAATGGCATCTGATTTAGTGCTATCTAAAGGAAAATCATCATCGACATCTAAAACACCATCATTATCGTCATCGGTATCAGCATTATTACCTGTACCATCTAAATCTGTATCTGTGTGCTCAAATACATCCAAAGGGAATTGGTCATTTTCATCGCTGACGCCATCATTATCATCATCGGTATCAGAACGAGCTTCATCAATTGTTTCACTACGAACACCATCGACAAGAATATAAGCAACATCAGGTGTACCATCTTGGTCAAAATCACTATCTGCAGAGGCATCTTCAGGGTATGCGTCATCTGAATTTAAAACACCATCTCCATCAATATCTGGAGAAGTTTCAGCAGGCTCTAGAACAATAACTTCTTCGCTTTCTTCAAAAGCTGTTGTATCTGTATCTCCATTACCTGTTTCAGACGTTTCTTCAATAATAACGTCTTTAACATCAGCAACCGTTCGGCCTTCAGGGTCATTTGGAATAGGTAAAGTTGAAGGATCTTGCTCCAAAACATCTAATGCTGCTTCTGGATAGCTTGCAATTTCTTCGCCATCAACAGCACCATCAATTTCACCATCAGATAAATCAGCGGCCATGTCTGTAAGAATACTATCTGTAGTAATACTTTCATCACCGATAATGTTCTGCATTTCAAAAACCACAGCAGTTAATGCTTCAACTGCACTTCGGTAAGCTGCTGTTGATGCTTGTTCTTCTTCGCTGTCAGTTGTCGAATTAATTAATGGGGGGGTTGAGAAAATATCAATTTCGTCACCTAAGCCAAAGCCCATAGTAGACTTCACCTGCGATTGAGCTGGTGTCATAGCCGCTAATATTTCTTCATTAGTCGTTATACCATCATTATTACCGGTATAGGGTGCCAAATCTGAATCAGCATTATTTAAAATCAATGATACGGTCAAATCTGTTAATGGTGTGGCGTAGATTTGTTCACCGCTTGATAATAGTTCATCAGTTAATAATGTTTTAACATTGGTAATTACAGGTAAAAGGCCTGTAGTTATATCCGTAGTACTTTCATTTGCGGATATTTCTAATATATAAGGGGGTTCTAGGGGGAAAGTTAATGATAAATTTTCAATTTGTGCTTCAGCATTGGTATTACCTGAACCGGCTATTTCACCTTTAAAACCATCTGCCGTTGGATCAATGGCATAAACAGTAACATCAGCAAGTGCCATGGGACCTTTAACACCACCACCACCTAGGACTAAAGTTTCTGGCTCTGGTTCTGGTGGAGGAGGAGAAACAACCACGACAGGATCATCATCAGAATTGTCAAAACAGCCAGTTAGAAAAAGCAAAGTAGTAACAACCAGACCTTGCTTAATAGCTCTAATTAATAATTGAAAAGATATTTTCATTTGAACTTCCATATTTTTATTTTAGGATTTTTACAACACATGGTAAAAAACACAGCTCCATGCATTTGATATAATACTATCTAAGAATTTAATTTTTGCTAATTTTTAATCACTTTTAATTCACATTTCTCCCACATTTCGCTCAGGATAACAACACAGCAACATAGTTAATGCAAAAAATTAATGTTTTACAATGTATATGATTTGTTTATGTTTATCGGATTAAAAATAAAGGTGCATATTTAGATGTGAACAATAATTTAAGAGCCATGGGCTAAAATCGTTTAGCTGAATTAACAGCAACTATTCAATGTTCATATCACTTTAAGAAAGTGGCGTTATTTATATTAACTTGTTGTCTTTTTTGCATTGTTGATGATGTTTGGGTAATCAGAAACAAGGAAGGCTTAGCACCAAGCTCTATTTCTCATTTAGCCAAAGAATTGGTTTTTTAATAAAAAGCTGATCCTTAGAAATTTGAAATATGTTCAAATGACCTGAAGCCATGATTTATAGAAGTTAAGGCTATTACACAAAACTTGTAGTAAAAACGAACGTTAGTCAATAACTCTTCTATATAGTAAAACGGCGCAAGGTTAAGTAATATATTAAGGGAACGTACCTCTAACGCTCACTTTTACAACGCTCTAGGTGCTTTTAGCGACCAAAAACAGAGTGAAAATAGTGCGCCCAATACGATATCAGGTTCACTTCAAATTTTTTATCAGTTAGATGAACGAAAAGCACTGTTCCTGTTTGGTATTGATTACGGATCAATTTCATTACTTCTCCTTTTAGTTAGATGTAAATATGCAATTAATTCTAATTTCGTTCATTTTCTTTTCAAAATTCAATCCATTACATACACTCTATAAAACAATAATTTATTTATGTCATTTATGCCGAAAAATTTTTCCCGTACGATTATTTTATTTTTAATTTTATTGTCTACCACTGCCAATTCCACACCTACTTCTGATGATATCAATAATTTATTCGACTTATCTCTTGAAGAATTAATGGAAGTAAAAATTGGATCTCTTACAGAGACAAACACTCATATGGTGCCTGCTTCAGCAACAGTTATTAGTAGCGATCAAATAGATAATTCCGGTGCTCGGAGCATGTATGAATTACTCGATATAATGGTTCCGAATCTTCAAATTGTAAATCATAACTATGGTTCACAACATATAGGAATTCGTGGAACTATCAACGACCGAGATACAACATATCTATTAATAGTAAATGGTAAAATTCTAAATCATAAATCATAAAATGGCGCGACAACTGAATTAGATTTTCCAATGCTTACCGATATATCCAACGGATAAACGACTGGCGGTCGCAACGGGATGGTTCGCCCATCGCTTTTGCACTTCCATCCAGCTAAACAGATCGGAAGGAATCTCCGAACTCTCGATAAACGACTCCGCGTTATTTCGCAGCTCGACGGGTTCTACCAGTACAACCCACGTTTCAG
>CAJWBY010000055.1 GCA_913020705.1 uncultured Colwellia sp. | reverse complement strand
AGATAAGAATTATCCTTCAGCTAGCTCACGCTCACTAAGAAATGCTTTTATTTCATCACGAGAACCCAAAATATGCTGTTTCAATACAGCAACAGACTTTTCAACATTACGCGCTTTACATAAATCAAGTAATTCATTGTGTTCCGATTCTGCTTTAGAAATTCCACCGGCCCATAATAAATGCATACGAATATAACGGTCAGCGTTTTTATTTAAGGTATTCACTAAGTCTTGAGTTTGTGGACGATTTGCCCCTGAATATAAACAATTATGATAACTAGAGTTTAATTCACTCCACGTATTAGCTGCATTTTCTTTGCCGAGCGCTTTGTTTAATTTAGCTAAAATATCTGTTGCTTCTGCTAACTTTTCACTGCTGAGATTAGGGATTGAGGATGCTAATAAATCACCTTCCAACATTGCTCGTAGTTCAAAAAGCTCATCTACTTGGCTTGCATTAAGCTCTGTAGCTGTAGCACCTTTATGAGGTTCAAAAGTAACTAAACCTTCGGCTTCCAATTGCAATAATGCTTCACGAACAGGAATTCTGCTAACATTTAACTCTTCAGCTAATGCTGCTTGTCGTAAAGGTTGTCCTGCTTTGATTTCACCACTGAGAATTTTCTCTCTAAGGGTTTCAACAACTAATTGCGTTCTGGTTTTGTAAACTATGCTCATAAAAGACTTCTCTTGAAAGTGTGCCAACATTATAAGGGTTTATCAGCTAAAAAAAAGCGGCTAATAAATATTAGCCGCTTATTCTTATTATCAATGAAGCTTAAAAATATAAAAGCCTACAATTTCAATAACTCAGGTAATAATTCATTAGGCATGTTTTGATAACAGATTGGGCGTTGGAAGCGTTTAATTGCTTCACTACCTACTGAAGTGGTTCTTATTTGAGTTGACGCTGGAAAAGGACCACCATGATTCATTGATGCACATACTTCTACACCGGTAGGCATTTGATTGTAAATTAGGCGCCCTACTTTATGAGCGGAAGCTAGAGCGACTTGTTGCGCTATAAGTAAATCTTTATTGCTCGCATGGATACTGGCGGTTAAATTACCTTTCAATAATGAAATAAATTCCATCAATTCAGCTTGATTTTTACAACGAACAATAAGAGCGGATGAACCAAATACTTCTTCATGTAATATTTCGTTGCTTTTAAAGGTCGCTAAGTCAGTAGCAAATAATGCCGCAGAACAAAAATGTGCTTGTTCTGAACTTGGTTTTTTACCTTGTGCTATACATTCCACACCCGCAATACTTTGCCATTGCTTAACAGCATTATTGTAAGAAGTAGCAATTCCCGGTGTTAACATCACACCGGCATTGGCTTCACTAATAGCTTGGCATGCAGAATTTTCAAATGTTACTGAATTTTCATTAGTCACATAAGCCCAAATTCCAGGACTCGTACAAAATTGTCCTTGTGCCATCATTAATGATCCGACTAAACCTTGCGCTAATTCTTTTGCGTCTTCAGCTAACTTATTCTCTAAAATAAATTGCGGATTCACACTGCCTAATTCACCGTAAAATGGAATAGGCTCAACACGTTCATTGATTTGGCGTTGTAAGATCATTCCTACACGTTCAGAACCTGTAAAGCCAACAGCCTTGATCAATCGATGTGTGACTATTTGGCTTGAAATATTGTAGTTTTTACCTTGGATGAGTGAAAACACACCAACATCTATTCCACATATTTTAATTGCTTCACTGATAGCTCGTGCTACAAGTTCAGCTGTGCCTGGGTGCGCCGCATGAGCTTTCATAACGACCGGACAACCTGCCGCTAATGCTGAAGCAGTGTCGCCACCAGCTGTTGAAAAGGCTAGAGGAAAGTTGCTGGCTGCAAATACTGCTACAGCACCTAAAGGTAAATAACCTAACCGTGTTTCAGGTTTTGCTAAAGGTGTGCGATTTGCATCGGCTAGATCAACAACGGGCTGATATTCACCATTTTCAAGTAAGTCTGCAAATAAGCCAAGTTGACCAATGGTACGGCCACGTTCACCTTGAATGCGCATCGCAGGTAAACCTGTTTCTGCACATGCCATATCGACTAAGTCATCGCCTAATGCAAGAATTTTTTCGCCAATTGTTCGTAGGAAAACAGCTCTTTTTTCTCCACTTAACTGGCTGTAAGAAATGAATGCTTGATTTGCTTTATTAATGGCTTGGTCAATTTCTTGCTCTGTAGCATCTGCAAACTTTTCTACCATTGCTTGATTAGTGATAGCATTCATTGCTGAAAAACCGTTATTGTTATCGCCAGACCATTCGCCTGCAATTAAATTTTTTCCGGTGATATTCATTGTTTTTTCCTCATTAATTTTTTTTTCAATTTATAGCAATAAAATTAGGTGACAGCGAAACCAAGTGCATAAGGGTCGTCATCATCAATAGTGATACAGTTTTTGCCAAAGACTTTTGCCCAACCTTCAATACTTGGTTTTATCGCGGTGATTTTTCCATTGATTCCTGCAGGGTTTTCGGCATCACAATTAAGCGTAACAACTTGTTCAATTTTGCCAATAAATTGACTGCCAATATAACTTTCATGAATGAATGTATCGCCTAAGTTAAGCTTGCCTTTAGCAAAGAGTTGAGCCATACGTGCGCTGGTGCCTGTTCCACATGGTGAACGATCAATCGCTCTTTCACCATAAAACACTGCATTAGCGCTATCTGAATCATCATTCTTAGGCTTACCGGTCCAGAGCACATGCGTTACGCCATTAACACTAGCGTCTTCTGGATGCACACAAATCAAGGCTTCTCTAGCAGCCGTTCGAACAATAGGACTCCAATGAAGAATTTCATGTGAACTCCACTGTTCAATGCCTGGGAAATTCTCTTGGGGTTCTACAATGACATAATAATTGCCACCATAAGACACATCGACAATTAAGCGCCCTAAACCTTCAATAGTCAGTTCAATATTTTGATGCGCTAAATAAGCAGCAACGTTATAAAGCTTTACCGCGCTAACATTATTACCTGTTTTAGCGTTCTCTTGCGTATATTCAACTTCAATTTTCCCTGCTGGTACATCTAAAATCAGTTTGCCTTTTTGTTTAGGCATAATTAAACCATTTTCAATAGCCGCTGTAACGGTACCAATAGTTGCGTGACCACACATAGGTAAACAACCAGAGGTTTCTATGAATAAGATACTGGCATCAGCATTTTCACTGCAAGGTGGATAAAGAAATGAACCCGACATCATGTCATGTCCACGAGGTTCAAACATTAAACCTTGTCGTATCCAGTCATGGTTTTGTAAAAAATCTTGTCGCTTCTCGCTCATGGTTGACCCTTTTAAATCAGGGTGACCACTAGTAACTAGCCGGACAGGATTGCCACAGGTGTGCGCGTCGATACAAAAAAATGTGCCTTTGATCATTTTTTGCCTTTTTCCGATTCAATAATAAAAGTAAAGCTAAAGCCAACATACAAGTATAGGGCTTGTAAGCTGGCTTCAGCTTTAACAATTTAAAGACGGTTAATCTAAATTAAACTTCGATAAGTCAAGTCGTGTTGATAAAGCATCGTTATATAGTTTCTCAACTCTTGCACGCTCTGCACCCGCAAGCGGTAAACGAGGAGCACGAACAACTTCACTGCCACGGCCTGCTAATTGTTCACAAAACTTAATACATTGAACAAGTGTTGGGATCGTATCTAAGCGTAATAATGGCAAAAACCAGCGCCAAACTTCCAATGCTTCTTTATAACGCCCTTGTTGTGCTAACTTATATATAGCAACTGACTCTTGTGGAAAAACATTCGTTAATCCTGAAATCCAGCCAGTACAACCCAACATTAAGCTTTCTAATGCAATATCATCAACACCACCAAATACGATGAAACGATCATCAAACTCAGCATATAATTCAGAAATGCGACGCGTATCTTCTGTCGCTTCTTTCACAGAAACAATCGTTGGTTCATTAGCTAATATAGCCATACCTTCAATCGATACATCAACACCATAAGTAACAGGGTTGTTATAAATCATGATGGGTAAACCACAATTACGGGCAATTTGCTGGTAATGATGAATAGCTTCACGTTCACTTGAACGATAAACCATACCTGGAAGTACCATAAGCCCGTCGATACCGACTTCTTCACACATTTGACAATATTCAATTGCAAACTTAGTTGTTGTTTCAGCTACACCAGAAAGAACAGGTACTCGACCAGCAACTACTTCTTTGACGGCTTCGAGAATTGCACGTTTTTCAGTTTGTGTATGTGAACAATTTTCTCCAACCGTACCTAAAGCAATGATGCCATGAACACCTTCTTTAATTAGACTATCAACCATGTTCTGAGTGGCTTCAAAGTTAATCGACATATCGTCAAAATATTGTGTTGTTACTGCCGGATATACGCCTTGCCAATTAATATCTTTCATCATTATTTCTCACTACTTTACAAATTACTTTGCTTTTAACTAACGATACTTTTTACTCATAAATAGTATCAGTGGATTCGATAAAGGATATTGTATACAATATATCTGACTGCGCAAGTTTTTATTTTCATAATTAAAAACCTAACAATTATTATTAAGTAGATTGAAATGACCAACATAAAAATTGATAACTCAGAAAGAAATATTGCAGTGATTGGCGCTGGAATTATCGGTATTAACTGCGCACTTGAATTGCAATCACTTGGCTTTCAGGTAACTCTTATTGATAAAGCAGGTATTGGTGAAGGCTGTTCAAAAGCAAACGCTGGGCACTTTGCTACAGAGCAAGTATTTCCTTTAGCCGAACCAAATTTACTGTGGCAGTTTCCTAAATTACTACTTGACCCTTTAGGGCCCGTATCTTTATCTGCATCTTATTTTCCAAAAGCGCTGCCTTGGTTTGGTCAATTTATAATAAATATGGTGGCGAGCAAGCGAGCTAAAAATAGCAGTGCATTAACGGCCCTTAATAAAAATGCGATAAATTATTACAAACCATTGTTAAAAGAGGTAAAAGCTGAAAATTTACTCACCCTAAAAGGGAGTTTACTTGTCTTTGAAAACAGCTCAAATAAAACCATTGAACGTCAATACATGCGCTATAAAAATGCAGGCGTAAAAGTTATCTTGCTTGACCGCCAGCAAACTTTGTTACTTGAGCCCAATTTGAGTAAAACTATTTGTGCTTCAATATATTTTACCGATGTAGGGCATAGCATTAATCCTCTAGAAATTTGTACAAAACTAGCAGCACTTGCTTTTCAAAAAGGGTGCTTGTTTCATCAGGATGAAGTACTTCACATCAGTCATAGTAAAATAGGTACGAGCCTCACAACCACAAAAAACACATTGCAGTTTGACCAAGTAGTGATTGCGACTGGAGCATGGTCAAAGAAGCTTATAGAACCTTTAGGCTATAAATTACCTATAGAAGCAGAGCGTGGATATAGCTTAGATTTACCTCCTTGTAAGACAGAAAGTCAATTATCACGGCCAGTGGCATCTGCTGAACGAAAGTTCATTATTACTCCAATGGCACACGGTTTACGTTTAGCTGGAACCGTTGAATATGCTGGATTAAATAAAGGCCCCAACATGAAACGTGCTGATATGTTATTCAAAAACGCTCAACATGTACTTACCAAATTACCTGAATATGATCCTGAGAATGCAAAACATTCACAGAAGTGGATGGGACATAGGCCTTCAATGCCAGATTCACTTCCTGTTATTGGTCAAGCCCCAAAGCACGAAAATATATATTTTTCCTTAGGGCATCAGCATTTAGGGTTAACACAAGGTGCTATTACAGGAAAAATAATTGGCCAATTGATCTGTAAGCAAAAAACAGAAATTGATATTAGCCCTTTTTGTATCAGTCGCTTTAATTAAAACGTATTCACAAGCGTTGAAATAATGGGTTAAATTTAATAATCAATTGTTAATTGTCTAGATAAAGAATTCTCGACTATAATTATTAATCTGATAATTTACCCATTTTATAAAAATGCCAAATTTTTTGAATCGTTTCCTTTTAATATCTCTCTTAGTCTGTTCTACAACAACTATAGCCGAGCAAATATTAAAAGTGGGTGTAGGCAACTTTCCTCCTTTTTTTATTGAGAACGAGAAGAAAGGTATTTTTATTGAAATCATCGATGAAATATTCAAACAACTCCCACAATACAAAGTTGAATATATATCAATGAGTAATCATAGGATAATGCATGAGATCAATTATGGTAAATCAATTGATGTTGCTTGTAATGTCTTTCCTCGCTCTAATGTAAATGCCTATTTATCAGAGCCTGTATTTCGCTTTAGGGATGTTGCTGTTTCAAAAAAGTCAGATTTTCTAGTAGTAGAAACTATTTCAGATTTACAAGGAAAATCGATTGCTGCATACCAAGGGGCAACAGAGTTAATTGGTGAAGAATTTAAACAAATGGCTAAAGCAAATGCTGCATACTCAGAACATTCTCACCCCAAAGACACAACACAACTTATGATTTCAGGGAAAAAAGACATTAGAATTGGCGATATCAATATCTTTTGGTATGACCTGAACAACAAACATTACGGTGAGGATGAAAGATTAGCACATTCAAATTTTACTGTTCATTACTTATGGCCAGATATATATTCACATATGGCATTTAAAGACCAATCCCTACAGAAATTAGTCGACCAAGTGATTAAAGAATTGAAACTAAATGGAGCGATAGACAAAATATACCTTAAATATAAAATGCAATAATGATTTTTTTTAGATAAAAATTTATTACTATTTAATCGCACTGCTGGGCAACCCCTTTACAAGTATAACGATCAAATATTGTCTTATATTCACCATTTTCTTTCATTATTGCTAAACGTTTATTAAATTCATCTCTAATCGTTTTATCTTTAAATAAAAACACATTCGGACTCCTACCAAATAGAGGAAATCTTTGAACAGATTTGTCAGTATCTATCATGGTATTTTTAGCTACATTCGCACGATAATATTTAAATATTTGTAAATCCAATTGAATAACTTCAGCCCTTTCTGCAAACAGCATTTTTATTTGTGCTTCTTGGTCATGGATTTCTTGATAAAAAGGATTTTTAGACGCCATGACAGCATATTCGTTACCTAAGTGAGCAATTGCTCCTTGCCATGAAACCAAATTCAAATTGACAAGTTCGTTAAGGTGCTGAAAATTAAATTTGTTTTTTGCTAATGCAAAAGCGTAGTTTTGGTAAACATATGCTTCATCAGAAAGGTGTCCTTCGAGTTTTTCATATCGTACGGTTTTAATATTCATATCAGAAGCAACATCTACAATACCTGATTTATATGAATTAATTCTCCTCGCATAAGGAACATAAATATATTCTATTTTATAACCTAATGGCCTTAATGCTTCTGAGATAATATCAACGATAATGCCATTATTATCTTGAGGAAAAACCCAAGGGGCTAACGCATTTCCAAAAGCAACTTTAATTGTCTTTTGTGCATAGACATTCGATGAAAGACCAAAACATAAAAATGAAAGTATGATAAAAAAAGTGCCACATTTATTTATGGGATTCAAAATTTTATTCATCGTAATCATCATTATATTTACCACTAAGATTAATTTGGCTATTTCTAGCATGCTAGATAGATTGAAATATCTGGTTCGTAACCAATTTTTTTACATATAAAACCGAATATATACTATTCAGGTTTTATATGTAATTTCCTGCTAACGTTACTTAAGTGTAGTCATTAACTTAAAGTTGTGTCGAGATATGTTGTTTACCTGTTTATTTAAACCAATATTAATAAAACGATAAATTTTAGTGTTGAGTCAAGACAATGGCATATTGAATCAGTAGATAATCAAGGAGTGGAGCCTAAATGTTGTTTGAGAAAGTTATTCATCGAATTAAAAGCAGCATGTCGATTTTTTTGTATTGATAGATGGTGGTCACCATTAGCAAACTCAACATATTCTACTGATTTGTATAAATCATCTAGTTTATCGAAGAATTTTCGACTTTGGTTGACGCTCACAACTGAATCATTGTCCCCATGAAGTAACAAAATAGGAATGGTGATTTTTTTTGCTTGGTAAAATGGAGAACGCGATTCTAAGTCGTCGATGTCTTTGCCGATTTGATTTTCGACAAACTTCTTATTAGTATAATAACGACTCTTAAATACAATACTTCGAAGATCGCTTACTCCAGCAAAACTTATTGCACATTTAAATAAATCAGGCGTTTTAACTGCGGCCATAGCTGCTGCATAACCACCGTAACTCGCTCCAACGATACAAATTTTTTGTGGGTTGGCGATTTTCTCAGAAACTAGCCACTTAGCGGCATCCGTTAAATCATCTTGCATTATCAGCCCCCAACCTTTCATTTGGCTTTGTGCGAATTGATAACCATAGCCAGATGATCCCCTGAAATTAGGCCGAAACACTGCATATCCACGATTTACAAAAAAAGAAGTCCAATAATCAAAACCGTTACTTTCACGAGCACCAGGCCCGCCATGCGGAAAGAGTATAGTGGCCATTGGCCCTTTCATATTTTTAGGCCTTGTAAGAAAACCCTCTATTTTTGTTCCATCTGCCGTGGCGTATTCAACAAGCTGATGTTCAGGTAAATTGGCTTCTATAAGCGCAGGATACTGAGTCATCAAACGGTTTACTTTACCCGTTCTTCTATTTGCCAGAAAATAAGCGCCGGGCGTGTAATCATTTTCCGTATAGAAAATGTAGACATATTCGTCTGCACTAAAATCAATCAAATAATTTTCAGTTTTAGGTCTAGCCGCATCTAATCGTTCCTGAAGACTATTACGACTTTCATCCCAATAAATATTTCCTCTAATATGGTGAATACCAATGACTTGACGTGTTTTTTTAGAATAAATAAGCGAGCCATCTACATCGTAATCAGTATCTGAAAATACAAGCTCGTGGGTTTCAGTATTAAGGTCAACCTTAAATAGCGCTTTTTTATCGTTTTCATATTTATTGTAGTAAAGAATATTAGGTTTTTTGTCAAAGCCAAGCGCAGTGATTGACGGTTCTTCTAACCCATTGTATTTGAATAAGGTTCTCCACTTTTCATCTTCATTTTTTCTTACAAATATTTCGACTATACCTGTTTTATAATTTAGAGAATGACCTAATCGAACGAGACCCTGTTGGTCGGTCATCCATTGCCTTATTTTTAATTTTCTATTTTCAACTTTGGTAGCCTTAGAAGTATTTATATTAAGTTTGAATACACTCGGTAAATTAGCATTCTTTGCATCTAAGGCAATAAGTATATGTTCTGGATCTTCAGGTAGAAAATCCACCACTTGATCTTCATATTGAGGATGATGCTTCATATTGAATACTGTGTTTGAATTGATTAACCTTCTTTGAACAGGGGTTTCTTCTCCTAAATCAACGGCTAACAACTGTGTATGGTTAACTTTTTCGCTATTTATATGCCGAGTAAAATTAGTAGCTAACAACAAAGTCTCATTATTCACCCATTTGTACCATTTTATTCTATTGGTAACGTTATCAGTTTGAAGTAATATTTTAAGCGATCCACTTTTCAAATCAAAATACATTAACGAAGTCAAATCAGGGCTTTCTACGTTTTGAATATAGGCAATTTTACTGCCATTTGGAGATATAACTGGGGATTGAATATTGGGTAATCTACTGAATGCCTCAACCGGTAATTCTGAGGCAACGACATTGTTTATCAATAATAGGATAATCGAAAATAGGATGGTTTTTAGAGGCAGAATTGGTACGAGTGTCATTTATTGTAACTCTTTCATATGTTGTAAAAAGGTTGTTCACGACTTGATTCGTGATTTTAACAAGACATTAACCTTTCAGTATCGTTAGTGTCAACTTAGTATTCAACCCGTTATCAAATAGGTGAGATTTAACAACTTTTATATCCAAATATAATAATCTGTAATTATTTTGCTAATGAATTTCACGCGTTTATTGGTAATCGCTGTATACTAAGAAACGACTGAAAGTTTAAAAGAATTAACGCATTGAATGATAATAATGATACATACCAGAGAAGAAACATTACACTTGGCATGTCAAATATAGCGTGGTTTTTGGGTGTAATATCGTTATTCATATTGTTCTTTATTGGTGGCCCATCTTATTATTCTTCACCTGTTTTTAAAGAACTTTGGAATACGGGTCATATTCTGTTCTTCACCTTAACTACCTATAAACTTATTAGCTTAATAAAACATAAATCGACTTCAGTCATTCTAGCTTCTAGTCTAATTTATTGTTTTACACTAGGCGCCTTAATTGAGCTTGTACAATCTAAAATTGGTCGCAGCCTTGATTTGCATGATATTTATAGAAATGCATTAGGTGCATTTTTAGCCTTATCAATTCATATCTATCAGAAAAAACGTTTTGATAAAGGCGTTTTTCTAGCGAGCAGCTATTTCATCATTGCTGGTTTACTCATTATTATTGATCAGAATAAACTATTTCAAACAATCAAAATTGACATCGCTGCACGGTCTAAGTTCCCTATTCTGGCAAGCTTCGAAAGTAAATTAGCGTTAAAGCAATGGTCAGGACCTAACTTAAGTTTAAGTACTGAAAAAACGTTAACGGGTCTATATTCATTGAAGGTTGGCTTGAGCAATAAGTCAAAATACTCAACGGTCACATTAATACATATGCCGAACAATTGGGAAGGATACAACTATTTAGCGTTGAACATTTATAACCCAAATAAAGATGCACTCAAGATAACGACAAAAATAACAGATTATCAACATGACTTGAGTGAGCAACTTCACAACGATCGTTACAATAAAAATTTCACATTGTTAGCATCGCAATGGAATATAATAAAAATATCATTAGAAGATATCAAAAACAGTCCTGAAACTAGAGAATTAAAACTAGATAATATAAGTAGATTAAGCCTTTTTACAACAGGCTTAACAGAAGATAAAGTCATTTATATTGACTCTATAACTTTATTATAAAATACGACTTACCGCTTAATCTATTGAACATCTTCATCATTGTCCTTCCAACATAAAATCACTCTTTGTGTAAAAGATGCCCTTCGATAACATTCATCAACCATATTTTACTTCAACTCAAATAAAACAATTAGTTTGATTCAGAACAAAGTAATAGTTTTCATAATTCCTATAATGTGACTAACAAACAATCAAACTACTTTTTATGAACCAACAATTTTTAGTTTTTTTAAAAGCATTACTCGGTAGCTGTAAAGATTTGCTCCCCATAATATTAGTGATCGCTTTTTTTCAATTTGCCGTTCTCCAACAACCTATGCCTAATATTGGTGATATTTTAGTGGGCCTAGCATTAGTTGTTCTTGGTTTAACCTTCTTTATCTACGGTTTAGAAATGGGCTTATTTCCTATTGGCGAATCAATGGCACAAGCTTTTGCTAAAAAAGGCAGTATCAGTTGGTTACTCACTTTTGCTTTTTGCCTGGGATTTGGAACTACGGTTGCCGAGCCCTCATTAATTGCCGTAGCCAAAGAAGCAGCCAGTGTTGCGGCTTCAGGTGGCATGATCAGTGATACGTTAGAATCACAATTATCTTATGCTAACGGATTACGTTTTACCGTCGCTTTTGCCGTAGGCCTTGCTATTGTTATTGGTGTATTACGTATTATTCGTGGATGGCCGATTCAATATTTGATATTGGGAGGTTATGTATTTGTTGTCCTAATGACCATGATAGCTCCTAGTTGGATAATTGGTATCGCTTATGACTCTGGCGGCGTAACGACTTCAACAATTACGGTTCCGCTAGTAACCGCGCTGGGTGTTGGTTTAGCATCTGCGATAAAAGGCAGGAACCCAATGATTGATGGTTTTGGTTTGATTGCGTTTGCCTCATTAACCCCTATGATTTTTGTGATGATTTACGGCATGGTGCTCAGTTAATGGATTTATTCGTTGAATTTTTAGCAACCTTAAAAAATACCGTTGTTGATGTATTACCGATACTATCGATTATTTTAGGCTTTAAATTATTAGTTATTCGAAAACCTATTCCTCATATTAAACAAGTAGGCTTTGGTTTTATTTATGTGCTGATTGGTTTGGCACTGTTTTTACTCGGTCTAGAAAAAGCTTTATTTCCTTTAGGTAAAATGATGGCTGAACAACTAACAGCACCAGAATTCATCCATCCTGGAGAACAAATATTAACAGTTATTCGTTGGTCAGATTACACTTGGGTTTATATTTTTGCAGCTGCGATAGGTTTTAGCACCACAATTGCTGAACCTTCATTGATTGCCGTAGCCATAAAAGCCGAGGAAGTTTCTGGTGGTGCTATTAACGCAAATAGTTTACGAATATCTGTCGCCATTGGTGTCGCTATTGGAATTGCGTTGGGCAGTTTTCGTATAGTTGCTGGTCATCCTATTCATTACTATATTATTTCTGGTTATATCATCGTTGTTATACAAACTTTTTTCTGTCCAAAGCTCATTGTGCCACTCGCCTATGATTCAGGCGGCGTAACAACCTCAACGGTAACCGTTCCATTAGTTGCAGCTTTAGGCCTAGGTTTAGCAAGTACAATTCCAGGCAGAAGTCCCTTGATTGATGGTTTTGGATTAATCGCTTTTGCCAGTTTATGCCCTATTATTGCCGTTATGGCTTATGCACAAATAACCCAAGCGAAAGCACATCATATAGAGCGTTCTGCAGTAAAAAGAAAGCGTCGAAAAGTAAACAAACTAAACTTAATACAGAAGAAGCAAGAGCAAATAAATAGCTCTCAACAAAACAAGCAAGACAGGTGAAAACATGCAATTCAAACTAATTGTCGCATTTGTTGACGACGGTGTAACAGACGATGTAATGAAAGGCGCGAGAATGGCAGGAGCCACTGGTGCAACGATAATAAATAACGCGAGGGGTGAAGGTATAAAACGTCAACGCACTTTTTTTGGTATGCAACTTGAAACACAAAGAGACGTTTTACTTTTTGTAGTTGAAGAACATTTATCCAGGAAAATTCTTGAGCGTATCAGTAAAATTGCTGGATTTGACGAAGATCCCGGTAAAGGTATTGCCATTCAATTAAATGTCGAAGATGCCGTTGGCGTTGCTCATCAAGTTGAACGGTTAAAAGGTAAGGTTGAGGAAGAGCTATGAACCAAAAATTAGTGCAAGTTAAAGATGCGATGACCACTGACAATTATCAATTTGCTGATGGCATGATGACGGTTGCAGAAGGTATTAAGTTAGCAAAAGAGCATAACGTTAATGCGTTAATTATCAATAAACGTAATGCACACGATGAATACGGTTTAGTGATGCTTGCTGACATAGCCAAAGAAGTATTAGCCAAAGACCGCTCACCAGATCGCGTAAATTTATATGAGATAATGGCCAAGCCTTTATTGAGTGTAAACCCAAGTATGGATGTAAGGTATTGCGCTAGACTCTTTGAACGCTTTAGTATTCATCTAGCGCCAGTAGTCGAGGATGCCGAAATTATTGGTATGGTTGATTACATTAATATGGTTTTTAGCCAAGTTGAATAATCATTAATAGCAAAAGCTTAAAGAGTATTCTTTAAGCTTTTTTTGAAACCATTATGTTTTAAGCGTCTTTATTTTTGACAAATGATATGGGCGTTTGCAACGAAAAGTAAGCGGTTATAAAAAAAATTCCCATCACAACAATTGTGCCTATATCACCTTGATATGGAGTGAGAATATGATAATAAAACAATCCATTCTCGAACAACCCGGCTCCAATACCAATCAGTAATAAAACTTTCGCGCTGGACTGTCCTTTTGCTCCTATGAGTTTGGCCAACAAATACCCTAATACGGGAATAAAAGACCAGACAAAAAAAACAACGATTGAAAATATAAGTGCCGACAATGCCAAATTTTGGTTCAATAAACTATTTGCTACAGAATAGAGTTTCACTAAAGCGTAACCTAAATATAAATAAAAAAATAACATGATGCGATCCAACGTAATGACAATACGGTCATTGTAACCATGCTATTAGCAGATAAACTTATGCTAGAACAAAAAAAGGCCACTTAACTAAAAATAGTTAAGTGGCCAAACATGTACCTTTCCAAGAGACTTTTACTTAAGTTGTCCTGTATTTCTTCTAAAATTGATAATTTTGGCTTTTTTGCGTTAATTTAGAAACTGTAATCTTATCTGCAGAACAATCACTAATATCATTTTTAGTAAACACTAGAATACTGTCTTTGTAACGACGACCGTCCTTTTCACCTGCCGACTTTAAAATAACACTAACATGTTCATTTTTAGGTAATGCCTTTAAGCCATTACCATACAAACACAGTGTCTCTGTTAAAGAGGTTTTCAAACCTTGATAATAAGCACCTCTAGCCTTTTCTTGTTCGACTTTCTGAGCTTGCTGCTTTTTCTGTAATTTATCACTTTTCACTTTGAATTCTTTTTCGTCCAAAGCAAGTTTAGCGGCTTGCTTGGTAAGCGCTGCAAGTTCAGCTTTTAGTTCCTTTTTATTTTCGTCATCAGATCTACGTAGTCTGTATTCAATATCACGTTTTTCTCGAGCTACATCTCTTAGCTCATAAGACAAGTCACGTTGCTCTTCACGTAATTCTCGGTAACCCTCGCGATTATGCTCAAAAGACTCCATTGCATGTTCGTAAGCTTGCGCTGCTTCTTCCATGCTACGAACAACTGATTCATTCATTTGATTTTCCAACTCTATATCATCATTTGAACTATAACTTGAACTGCTACTTGAGCTGCTACTTGAAGAAATAGGAGCAAGAGGTGCAAGAGGTGCAAGAGGTGCAAGAGGTGCTAAGGGAAAGTCTGGCACAGCGAAATTAAAATTGAAGTTGCCCCAGCGATTATGACCTGAGCTCGAATTAATCGTAAAAACTACTCCCTGGCCCTTTAAATAGGTACTTTCTATACCTGTTATTCTTGAACCTTTTCGACCGTCCTGAATGCTGACGGACGATTTTATAATATTGCTCATAATATCCAGTTGCTTGTTCATTCCAGCATACTGATTATTGTCTTCTGCTATGACATTAGTAACGGTTAAAGCAAATAAAGCACAAGGGATGAATGTTGTTAATTTGTTCATGATCTTACTCCTCTGAAGTCCAACTAGCAGGCTTTGTTGATAAACCTAAGCCGTCTGAATTTAAATTTTGTCTGTTTACAGGTTGATAGTTAATATTTTGCTTTTGAAGTGATTGATAGTTAATGACACTTTCAAGCTGTTGAAATTTAATTTTATTATCTAAAGAGTCATCTGCGCGCTGATCATTTATATACTGAATAAAGTCACCAATATCTTCCTTACGCTCTTGTCGAGATGCTCCCATTAGGTAACTCGCTAATTGCAGGTTGTTGTCTTGTTGCTTTACTTTAATGTCAGCTGCATAGTTCGCTAGAACCACTTGTTGTTCACTGGCAAATAATTGAAGTTTTTGGTCCACTTTTGCATTCACTAAAGTATCAATTTCTACTTGGCTGTAACCTGTTGGTTGCTTGTCGCCAAAGGTTAATAACATACCGTTGTCGTTCATTACAAATTCAACTTTAAACAAGACCAATACGACTGCAAATGCAGAAAAGGCCATCGACATTGCAGGTAAACCTCCCCATTGCCACCATGGAACCTCATCGCTCTCAAAAGCAGCTGCTCTGTCCCACTCAGGCACGTGATGCTCAGCTTGCAAACTTTCTTGGTGCTCAATCGTTAAGGCTGTTTTCAGTCGTTCTTGCCAAATATTATCTTCTTCAGCACTTTCATGACTCTGCACTGTTTGGTTTTTTGTTTCTTTGAGTGCATCTTCGAGTGAATCTGAACGATCTAGCCACTTTTCAAAGGCTTCCTCTGACGTTATTTTTTTATCTTCAGACATAATCAAACTCCAAATGATCTTTTAATTTATCTAACCCGCTATATAAACGAGATTTAACCGTATTTACTGAAATGCCTAATTGCTTGGCTATATCGTCAAACGTACAGTGTTGAAAAAACTTCAATTCAACCACTAATTTTTGATTTATCGGTAACGTTTGTAATGCTTTATGCAAAGCATTTGCTTGTTGGCCTGAAACAGCAAGGTACTCTGGACACTCATCGCTAGCTTCATCAAATTGTTCAGGGTGATCATCAAGCGATTGTGTTGGCCTCTTACGACGATAAAATTCAATACATCTATAGTGAGCAATTTTAAACATCCAACCTTTAAAAGGGCTATCGCCTCGAAATGTCGATAAATTTCTAAACACTGCTACAAACACATCTTGCATTAGGTCCATTGCATCAGCAGGGTTACTCACCATGCGTAAGGTATAGTTATATAAATTTTTCTCATAACGTTTCACTAACGCCACCCAAGCAGACTTTTTGCCTTTCAGTGCTTGTTTGACTAATGTTTCATCGCTTCGTTCGAACACAAATATTCCTTTTGTTTTTCAATTGAGATGTTCTTATATTTGTTGGTTACTATAGATGTAGTTATAGCACTGTAAAAAGTTTTAAATTTAATAAAATAAATTCAATTAAAAAACAAACCTATTGATAATAAAGACTTTATTTCACTTTAAATATAATTAATGATTATGTTAATAATGTAGAAATCACGTCTGAAAGTTCATTGTATAAGGTATTTCTCATGGACGTTTTTCGCCATACGACACCAATTTCACGATAATAATCTCGATCTAATGGCGCAATGGTTAAACCTTCATTTTCCCCTACGCCTTTATTTACTGCCATTTCAGGTAGAAAAGTAAAACCTTGATGAAAAGCAGTCATTTGTACAAGCGTAGATAAACTCGACGCTGAAAATGAATTAATACGCGATTTATCTGCAAGTTGACATGCCGACAAAGCATGTTCAGTGAGACAATGCTCTGATGACAAAAGAAAAATACTTTGCTCAGGTAAATGTTGATAACTCGCTGTTTGGCTAAATTTGTGAACCAGCATTTCATCACCAGCCATAAAGAACCGATCTTTACCCACTAACTTACAGTGAAAGTTATTCAACGCTACGGGCAAAGCTAAAATCAGCAAGTCTATCTCGCCATTATTCAGCAATTTGATTAAATTCTCAGTGGTATCTTCACGAAGAAATAAATCTAATTCTGGTAGTTTACTTTGACAAGCTTGTACGAAGTCAGTTAATAAGAACGGTGCAATCGTTGGAATACAACCAATTCGAACAGTACCGCTATATTCATTACCTTGCTGTTTTGCAAAACTTACCAATTCGTTTGCGGACACTAATACTTGTCGAGATTTTTCAACCACTTCAATTCCTTGTGTGGTGAAAAGAAAGGACTTATTGTCACGTTCAATTAATTGGCAATTTAGTTGCTCTTCCAATTTCAAAATAGCGCTACTCAATGTCGACTGGCTAACAAAACATGCCGCTGCCGCTCGATGAAAATTTTGCTCTTGATAAAGCGCAATTAAATAGCGTAAATGCTTAAGGTTAGGTAAAAACATAAAACGACACCACAAATGATAATTACGATTAATTTATCATAAAATGACTTGCAAAATCGATTAATGATTTTCCACTGAGACAATTATTAAACCGTATGTAAATTATATTTATTCTGATAATTCAACAAATCAGAAAAGCAGTGACATCACAGACAAGGTAGTTGAGTAATAATTCAATTCATCGACTACTTTAATTACCTTTAAAGATACGGTAGAGTTAAGTAATTAATTTACATCATATAGGAAGCAACATGTCACAAGCATCAGCACGTCATTTATTAGTAGATACCGAAGAGCAATGTTTAACACTTAAAACACAAATAGAAGAAGGAGCAGATTTTGCAGTCGTAGCGAAAGAACATTCAAACTGCCCTTCAAAAATGCAAGGTGGTGATTTAGGAACATTCGGCCGCGGGCAAATGGTACCAGAATTTGATGAAGTGGTTTTCACAGCTGACTTAAACACTGTTCAAGGCCCTGTAAAAACTCAGTTTGGTTATCACTTATTAGAAGTTACTGCACGTTCTTAATTAAATAGTTAGTTGCCGTTTACCAAAAATATTCATATTCAATTAAGACTAATCAGTGAAAACTGTTTAGTCTTTTTTTATTATCTTCTTAAATTTTTTGAAACGTAGAGCTAACAAAGTTAAGGTGATAAATAGGTAAATACTCGGTTCAATAATTTCAGATTTTACCGACCAATAGAAATGGATACCGACTAACAATACAGCTAAGTAAACCCAGTTATGCAGCTTTTGCCAATTTTTCCCCATCCGTTTTTTCAGTAAAGAAATCGAGGTTATTGCTAACGCCAGCATGGTAAGTAAGCCAACCATACCGATAGTAATATAAGGACGGTCAATAATTTCGTTCAAAAATAGCGACCAATCAAATTGCACTTCAAAAACCAAAAAATTTAATAAATGACAGAATGCGTAGGTAAAACTATATAAGCCCACCAATCGCCGAACTTTTAACAGTATTGATATTTTAAAACGCTTGCTAATTGGTGTTATTGCTAAACTTAGTAGCAATAAATTAAATGCTCCAATTCCTGTAAAATGAATTATAGATTCAACGGGATCAGCGCCTAACTGATCTGTTAATGCTAAATAATAAGCATTAATTAAAGGGAGTAAGGCAGCAAGGTGGATAAATAATTTAAAAACAACGACGTTATATTTCATTAGGGTAATTATGACTTAATACGTTAAACAAGGATGACAAACTTATTTATAAAGTCATCCAATAGATTAAAGGAGTTATTATTTAAAAGTTTTTACGTAAATTTAAATTACTATACATTTCAGCAACTTCTTCACCATAACCATTGAAGGGTAAGGTATCAATACGATTACGAGCAAATAAACCACCCGACGTTATTCTTCGCTCACTGGCTTGACTCCATCTAGGATGGTCAACTTCAGGGTTAACATTGGCATAAAATCCATATTCATTTGGTGCTAAAATATTCCATGTAGAGGCGGGCCTCTTTTCCGTAAATTTAATAGCTACAATCGACTTAATACTTTTAAAGCCATACTTCCACGGTACAACTAAACGTATTGGAGCACCATTTTGCGCGGGTAATGTTTTTCCGTACAAACCAACACTCATTAATGCGAGAGGGTTCATTGCCTCATCGATACGTAAACCTTCCACGTAAGGATAATCAATACCTCCGCCAAGCCTTCTACTTGCTTGACCAGGCATTTGCTCTGGATCATGTAAGGTTTCAAAAGCAACATACTTAGCACGTGAGTTTGGCTGCGCTTTTTTTAATAGTTGTGCTAATTCAAACCCAACCCAAGGAATAACCATTGACCAAGCTTCTACACATCTTAGACGGTAGATGCGTTCTTCAAGCGCAAAGCTTTTCGTCAAATCATCTAAATCTAACGTATAAGGATTGTCACATTCTCCACTGATTTTTAGCTTCCAAGGTTTTACATTAAAACTTTGTGCATTTTTGACGGGATCACTTTTACTTGTACCGAATTCATAAAAATTATTATGACTCGTCACTTTAGCTTCAGGAGTAAGTATTTCAGCGTTTTTAGTACTATCGGGAGTAAAATTTAATGCATAACGTTGAAATGTCTTTTCTGGTTTTGAAGAGAAAAAATCTAATCCTGTAGCATTGGCAACACTAGGAATAGCAGAGGATATTAAAGTGCCCGCGCCAACGAAACCCATTTTTTTAATAAGCTCTCTTCTCTGTAAATAAACACTTTCATCTGTGACTTGGTGTTCTTTAAGATCCGATTTTTTAGGCGATTTTATCAACATGTATCGATTTCCCGGGTTACTAATTATCTAACGATAAACTAATAGACCCGAAAAACAAAAAAATTACTTCATTATTTATTCAAAAAAACCAACTTATAATCAGAATTAACGAGAGAATTGTTGTAAATAATTAATCACATCTGAAGATTCATACAACCAAGTCACTTTTTGATTCTCATCGGTTATTTTCAAACACGGAACAGTACGTTTTCCACCTTCTTTGATCAATTCATCACGATAGGCTTCATTTTGATTGATATTACGTAATTCTATATTTAATCCATCACGCTTCATAGCACGGCGAACTTTTACACAAAATGGACAAGCCGGTAATTGATATAAACTCAAATGCTTTGTACTGGCGTCAACTTCAGCTTGTAATTCTGAACTTCTTTTGGGGCTGCTTGGCGAAAAAATCAGATTTAACAATAAGATAATACGACCAATGATCCAACGAACGATAAACATAAAACAATTTCTCTTTAATTTAAAACAATACACAAGGTTGTTTGAAAAACAGCCTTTCTAAATTTTGCGCGAGTTTAACATAACTCCTTTGATTTCACTCCTTTCATTTCGCGTAAATACGTTCGCTACCACATCATGTCATCAGGGATTTGATAATCTGCATAAGGGTCATCTGCTTCAACAACATCACTTTCAACTTTATCATTTTGAACTAAAATAACACTAGGGTCTAAAGTCGCTATTTTTTCAGCTGTTTCAGCTGTAACAAGATAACTATCTTCAACTAAACCACACACGGCTAATCGTCCATTAACTAAAGCTCTATGAGTAATAGGGTCAACAAAAAGCTTTTTAATCTTACTGTTAAACGTATAGTTATATTCAGTTTCACCTTTAACATTTTTTATTTGATGGTGTTCGAGTATTTGTTGTATACGTAACGCTTTTTCTTTGTTGGCAAGCTGCTGCTGCCTCTCTTGATTAAGCGCTGAATCTTTCGCTAATTTTTCTTGCTGAGTTTTAACTAAGTCTTGTTTCACTTGTTCTTGGAGACTGTCGCCAAGTGCAACGCCACTACGCTTTTGTTTATTTGTTTTACGCTGACTTGTATTTGCTTGTCGTGCTTTTTGCTTAGTTGTTAAGCCTGCTTTTAATAGCTGATCTTGTAAAGATGCCATAAAAAATCCTAAATGTGGTTTACCATTGATAATTGCCGCTATTCTATCGGGAAAAATACCAATAAAAAAGTATGTGCCCTTCTCTTTATGAATAAACACATATTAATGTTCCACCATTCAATGTTAACTTTATAAAAAATAAGGTAATCTAGCACCACAAAATCCCCTAAAAACTTCCTACTATGATTAGCATAAAAAATATAATAATTAGTTTCTTACTCATCTTATTTTTAGTTGTGACAAGTTTGGGTACATGGATTTATAGCCAAATAGACAGTGCATTACCGGTTCTAGAAGGAAAGAGAACATTACTCGGCTTAAGCGATACTGCTGTTGTTGAACGTGATAAACAGGGCATTGTTACGATAAAAGCAAAGAAGCGCAATGATATTGCCGTCGCCACTGGTTTTATACATGCCCAAGAACGCTTTTTTCAAATGGATTTATTACGCAGAAACTCAGCTGGAGAGCTCGCCAGCTTATTTGGCGAAAAAGCATTACCTCATGATAAAGAAATACGTCGTCATCGTTTTCGTGAACGTGCACGTGTAATAGTTTCTCAATTACCTGCAAAAGACTTAGCCTTACTTAAAGCCTATACACGCGGAGTAAATCAAGGAATTACCCACTTAAAGTCCCCACCTTTTGAATATTTATTATTACAACATGAGCCAGTTTCATGGCAAGAAGAAGATACAATATTAACCGTATTAAGCATGTATATGGACTTACAGTACGCAGCAGGCGACCGTGAAAGAACATTAGGAAATATAAAAAATACACTGGGTGAAGACGTATTTAAATTTCTTAATCCACAAGGAAGTATTTGGGACGCGGCAATAGATGGTAGTCAATTATCTTCAGGTGTTATGCCTACACGAGCATGGCCTTCAGCCTCTTCTTCGCAAGCAGCTCTTATTACTTCAGAAGTACCAACACTTGGAGAAAATAAATACCAAGGCGAAGAATTCCCCGGTTCAAACAATTGGGCTGTATCAGGAAACATTAGCAAAACGGGCAGCGCTATTGTTGCTAACGATATGCATTTGGGGATACGTGTGCCAAACACTTGGTTTCGAGCGAGCTTTCAATATGAAAGTGATGACAATGAATCAATAAAAGTAACCGGACTCACACTCCCAGGAACACCTAATATAATAGCGGGTAGCAATGGTAATATTGCTTGGGGATTCACCAATAGTTATGGTGATTGGAGTGATATCATTATTCTTGATACTAATGAAGATCAAAGCCAATATTTAACACCTACAGGCTATAAAGACTTTACCCAACATAAACAAATCATTGCTGTAAAAGACCAAGATGCTAGAGAAATCATTGTTAAAGAAACAATTTGGGGTCCTGTCATAGGCTCTAATAGTAACAATCAATTATTAGCCTATCGCTGGGTTGCTCATGATGTTCAGGCTGTGAATCTTCATCATACTCAGCTCGAACTAGCAAAAGATGTTGACGACGCTTTTTTTATTGCGAGCAAATCTGGTATTCCCGCACAAAATTTAATGGTTGGTGATAAAGCCGGAAATATTGGTTGGACAATTATGGGCCCAATTCCCAAAAAGTCTTCTCAGTTTGGCGAAACACCTACACATTGGGCTAATGGTATAAACCATTGGCAAGGTTATTTAAACTCAGATCAATATCCTAAAATTAAAAATCCTGAAAACAATCGTCTTTGGACAGCCAATACGCGTGTCGTTGGTGGCGAAATGTTAGAAAAGATTGGTAATGGTGGCTATGCATTAGGTGCAAGAGCAAAACAAATCAGAGATAATTTGATTGCTATAGATAGATTTTCTGAACAAGATTTACTGAATGTTGCTCTTGATGACCGTGCTATTTTCTTAACGCGTTGGCAGACATTCTTACTTGAAAAAATATTAACACCACAAGCAGTTGCAAAACATCCACATTGGCAGGCAGTGAAAGAAACAATTAGTACAGATAATTTATGTGCCTGTGTAGACTCTGTTGCTTACCGACTGGTGAATAATTTTCGTTTAACTTTACGAAATGACGTATTCAGCGTAATCAATGAAAACTTATCTCAAGCAGACAAAAGCTATTCTTTTCGTACCATTCGCCATCAAGTGGAAACTCCTCTTTGGCAAATGATTAATGAAGAGCCTGAAAATTTTTTATGGTTGCCGGAAGATAATTGGCCAAAGGTTTTCGAAGCAGCCCTAACCTCCACATTAACCGATATGACAGAAAATCAGACATTAGCTGAAGCGACTTGGGGGCAACAAAACACAAGTACAATTCAACATCCTCTCAGTAATGCTGTACCGTTTATAGGTCGTTGGTTAGATATGCCCCCTATCCCACTTCCAGGTGACAGCTATATGCCGCGAGTACAAGGTAAAGGCTTTGGTGCATCTGAACGCATGGTGGTTTCACCGGGCCATGAAGAGTCAGGAATTTTACATATGCCAACCAGTCAATCAGGACATCCTTGGAGCCCATATTACGGCCTAGGCCATGATGATTGGGTAAAAGGAAATCCTTCACCTTTTTTACCGGGTGAAACAAAATATACATTAACGTTACTCAGCTATTGAATAAATAGCTAAAAAATACATATAAAATCAATAATATAAAAGGAAAAATATGACAATTCTAATTTGGTGTTTATTCGCTGCGACTCTATTACCTTATCTAGCTAAAGCCCCTGTAGCTATTGCAATGAATAAGTTAGAGGGTTATGACAATAATCATCCTCGTTCACAACAAGCTAAATTAACAGGCTTTGGCGCCCGCGCATTATCAGCTCATCAAAACGCTTTTGAGTCATTAATCATTTTTGTACCTGCAGTGTTGTTAGCGATTGCAACCAACACAATAACCGACACAGTTACCTTATTAGCAATCACGCATGTTATCGCCCGTGTTGCCTATAACGTATTATATTTGTTGAATATTGGAACAGTGCGTTCAATAGTTTGGGCCATCGCCACTATCTCTTCTTTTGCCATTATTTGGCAGTGCATTCCACAAAGCTAAAAATCTATTTCTAACATAGATTTTTTTAATACAAGCCTTTAGCAATAAAGGCTTGAACAATTTCCTCCCCCTCGCTAAAGTGATGTCATATTTCCTGAGTAGTATCATGTTTTAGTCGCCTTCATAAGTTTTCCTTACTAAAACATCAGGATTCATTATTTTTAACCATTTTCTTGAAATAATAAATTTAGGGTGAAGTACTGTGAGTGAAGAATTAGATTTGAATAAAATACGTGAAAAGATTACCCAACTAGACCAACAGTTATTGGAACTATTTGCTCAACGACGCTCACTCACTCTTAATGTTGCAAAAAGCAAAGCTCATCAAATTCGTCCAGTGCGCGACCAACAACGCGAACAAGAGTTACTGATACGTTTGATAAATAACGGTAAAGAGCTTGGATTAGACGCTCATTATGTAACAAGTGTTTATCACACAATCATTGAAGATTCGGTACTTAATCAACAAGCTTATTTACAAACATTGGCCAACCCTAATATGCAAGTGCCTACGGTCAGTGTCGCCTTCCTAGGTGACAAAGGTTCTTACAGTTATTTAGCGAGTCATCGATACTTCTCACGTCGTGCAGAAAAAATTAACGAATACGGCTGTCAAAGTTTCAAAGAAATCATGCAGCAAGTAGAGTCTGGTAATGTAGATTACGGCATGCTTCCCATTGAAAACACCAGTTCAGGTAGCATCAACGAAGTATATGATGCGCTACAACACACGAATTTATCAATTGTTGGAGAAATAACGCAACCGATTGAACATTGCTTATTAACCGCAGTGAATACCCAACTCAATAGAATTAAAACCATCTATGCACACGGACAACCTTTTACGCAATGTAGTAATTTCTTAGATAAACAAGATAATATTCGTATCGAATATTGTGATAGTACTGCTGATGCTATGGCGAGAGCTTTTGAATTGCAAGACGACACTGTTGCTGTTATTGGTAGTGAAGAAGGTGGTCAACTTTATAAACTTCATGCTTTAGAAAAATCAATTGCTAACCAAACAGAGAACCACAGTCGCTTTATTTTAGTTGCCCGTAAGCCTATTGATGTTGCAGAACAAATACCTGCGAAAACAGCTTTGATTTTAGCAACAGGACAAAAAGCAGGTGCATTAGTTAATTGTCTTATTATTTTAAAAGATAAAGGAATTAACATGTGTAAACTTGAATCTAGACCAATTCAAGGACGTCCTTGGGAAGAAATGTTTTACATTGACGTTGAAGCAAATTTAAAAAGTGCTGTATTACAAGAAGCTATAAATGAAATAACGTCAATTACTAACTTTATCAAAGTATTAGGCTGTTATCCTATCGAACATATAAGTCCGACAAGTGTGCCAAGTAGTGCTGTAAACGTTTAACCTT
>CAJWBY010000054.1 GCA_913020705.1 uncultured Colwellia sp. | reverse complement strand
AGCACAACATAAAACAAGCCCTGGGGGCGATATTGAATCTGCATATTCCAGCAGCCCACTCCCCTGAAGAAGTAGGTATTAACCGATAGCTGCAAAGTTTTTAATAGGTCTGTCAAATGATCCATAAAATATATCATAAACAGAACCTCACATTCTGACTATATTTAATTTCAGATATTGTAAAAATGACAACACAAACTGTAAATTGAACATTTTTCTACGCTGTAATCAGAGCAATAATCGAGCAGTAAGAAACTATTATGAGAATATGAAGTGACTGACATTAAACTATATGGCTATTTAACAAACCCTATACTCGGTCAATTTTTGAAGTTACATGGTAATTTTATGAACCATGTTGTCTCATACAAACGAGTAAAAATATCGTAATTCATTTGAATAATAAAAGGTTTAAACTTATGAAAGATTTTTTAAAGGTGGTGTCCAGAAAGGCATCAATCAAGTGCATATTGACAATAACCAGTTTATTTATAGTGATCCTTGGCATGTCCAAGGTACACGCACAAGAGCATACCGGTTACAGAACAGGCTTTAATACAGTGTCGTTGGGTCACAGTTTTTTAAAACCGGGAGCTGAGCAGCTTAATATTCTTGCGCCAGAATACAACTATCTTTTGCACACGCAATATAGACCTATTGGTTATGGCGGTGATCATGGCGCTCCTGGCTGGATTTGGAATAATCCACCCATCTGTTACCCTGAAGACCAAGAGTCTACTGTACACCTTAACTCTAATGGGCTTTGTCCTAGTGATCCAAAAAACAAGATAATAGATGAAGATGTCGAATTGCTCGTGCTCACCGCCTATTTAGAATCTGACGCTGCAGGCAATCTTACTTCCGATGACAGCAATATTAGTGATTACGTAAAATGGGTAAGATACACGCAGATAAGAAATCCAAATACCTTTGATACGGTTGCTATTTTAGTGCCGTGGGCTCACTACGCTGCGAATAACGATCGAATTGAGAATAGCTTACAAGATTACCATGAAATTAATTTAAAAGTTAGTAATTACATCGAACACACGATAATTTCAAAGCTCCGCGCTATCGAAGAATTTCAACACTTGGAGTTCCTTCATATTGCAGGAGGAAATGCAGCTGTTGCCCTTTTACATGAATATGAAAATGGTAACCTGAGTGATGATGTTGTCGGCGCTGTGTGCCCAGATCCACATCCCACCAACAGCTACTGGCCTAGTTGTGCCAAAGATATTCACTTAATGTACGACAGACGTGGTCACGCGGGCACCATATTTGAAGATCTTCTCGGTCTTGTTTGGCAAAAAACGATTTACCCAGACACGGACATCAAAAATCTGCCTCGTCCTTCAACCATAACGGAATGGAATTATGACCTTCGCAATCTCGCACACACGGTTTGGGAGATGACGAATTTTTCAAAACGTCTTAACGACCAGCCTATCGAGCCGACAGAACCTCAATTTATACTTATAAACGATGTTATTTCCGAAAATGACGCAATTGTAAACAACAATTATGAAGGTACTAATTCCACACTCGCCAATAACGCGCTAGATGTTAATTTTGACCCGTTGACCTTCGCTAAGGTTAGCGGCCCGAGTTGGTTAATCGTTGCTGAGGATGGTAAACTTTCTGGTATTCCAAATTCTTATGAAGATGGTTTAAACACTTTTAGAGTCAGTGTCAATGATGGTACTTATACGGTTGAGGGGAATCTTCAAATTAACGTCAACGCTGAATCCAACAACTTTCCTCCAATGTTCCTGCAGGAGACAATCGAGGGAGGTGTTGCGCCGACAGGTACTGAATACCTTATTAGTCTAGCAGATTCTGCAACAGACATAAATGGTGATACTCTCACTTACTCATTCGATGCCGACGGAATTCATGATTGCAGTGATTCATCATCATGGCTGCAGCCGCACTCTGACCCACAAACTGATGAGTTTAGTGGTACCCCTGGAGTCAGCGAAATTGGGACGACTAAGTGCTCAATCAAAGTCGAAGATGGCCAAGGTGGAAGCGATACAGCAATACTTGAAATTTCCGTTGAATAATTAGAGTAATCACATGAAAATCACCATAAGGCAGCCATGCGTTATGGTGATTTTTTATATATTAAAAAAGAGTTTTGAAACTGTCGCATCAACGTGTGTCAACCAAAATTATAAAAATATATATTGACACTCCCGATATGTCAAAGTATTACCTATCCCTTCGTGCTGATTTAAAATTATAAAGACACCCATCGTAATAAACTCGAAACTTATTTTTTTGGTGTTGCTCGGCATCATGGCTGTTAATTCGTTTCAGCAAACCTGACCCCGCAGTTTTTTTTGATATTTAGCAGGTCGTCGCAATTTACTCCTAGCACTCTGCGACTCAATTTAAATCCCGCGCGGCGTCCGCATGTAAATTGACCTACAAAATATTAAAAATAATTAGCGGACATACATGCGAAGGTAAGTCAAAAGATAAGAGCATTGCCTTTGCCGACAACCAGCAACACTTTGATGGCGATCTCGTTAATTGTTTCGATAGGTCTGACAAGGTATCCATAACATATAAACTAAATAGAACCTCGCATTATGACTATATAATTCCAGATATTGTAAAAATCACAAAAAAAACTGTATATTGAACATTTCTCTGCGCTGTAATCAGAGCGATAATCGATGAAGTACTAGACTCTAATGAGAATATAAAGTGACTAACATTAAATTATATGGCTATTCAACAAGTCCCTACGTTCGCAAAGTGGGCTGCTGCCTTTACTACAAAGACCTGCCCTTTGAATTTATTCCCGTCAACCCTATCGACTCCAAAGAAATAGGCTTCACCGGGCAGACCCAGGTTCCCGTTTTGCAGATCGGCGATGAGTGGCGAACCGACTCTACCCCGCTTGCGATATGGTTAGACGAATTATTTCCTGAAAAGCCCTTGTTCGGTAACACTGGGCAGGAAAGGGAAAGTATTTTAGCGCTGGATTCATGGGTAACCGATAGTCTTATTCTGGCTGGCTTCCGCTCCGTATATGAAGGCGAGATGAACGCGAAGTTTCGACATCGCGCATGGAGGCTCGCCGCGATTGTCAGCAGCCAGACGCCCGTGTCAGATGAGATCCGTAACGCCTGGCCCGACCTATTGAAAACGTTACCTTTCATTAAACATATGATGTGCAAGTTAGACACCTCAGAATCCTTGGCTGAAATGCAAGCCCGTGTTCCTTTGCAGTTGATTGAGAATTTGCAGGGAGGGCCTTTCTTCGGTGGCCGTGAAAATCCATCACTGGTCGATTTCGCAATATTTCCACAAGTGGTATTTAGCTACATGGTGGGTATAGATCAACATTTAGGGCTTACGCTCGAACCGTCTTTGAACAACTGGCTCAATAACATGAAACCGCTTTTGCCTAAGAATCCCTTGCTGGTGCCTGACTTTATGATTATAAATGATTTGCCTTAAACAGTATGGCTCAAATCGTGATTGATATTTCACGAAAAAAATAAACATGTCAACGTTTGCAAGTATCGAACGGGAAAAAATATTGGCCCTCAGAGACACAATTATTTAACAATTTTGCGAATAAAAAATTATTTCAAAACTTTGATCCTCGATGCTTGCAAGATTACGCAGACAGCGCAGTAATGTTAAAAAATAAAAGATTTGAGCTAGGCTATGTTCCCGCTAAGTGTTGTTGAGCTTTGAATAGATTGTTTTTGTTAGGATTTTCATTCGTATCTAAAAATCGAAACCAACCTAAGTAATTTTCTAATACTTAGCCGCCACACCATGAAATCTATCCATCCAAGCCTTTAAACGGCTGTGGTATGCATTAACATTCTGAATGTGGAATACCTTTTCAATCACCTGTACACCACCAGCTACATCTAGCCGTTTGTGAATTAAATCATTGCCTTGTGAAACTTGATATAAGATCTAAATCCATCAGCGCACAAGACGCTATCTTTTAATATTTTACCTTGTAGTTCTTTATTGAGTTGCTCTGTAGAAACTGAGGACAGAATCGCTTCATACGTATGTTTCCCTCTATCCCGTACTGTTAATACTGGCACCCAATCTTCTTTAGAGCGTCCTCGTTTTTTTGCTTTCATTCCTCTTTTTCTTGGATTTCGTTCAAGTGTGCGATTTCCTTTTTCTGAGCGTACAAATAAGGTCTCATCGGCTTCAACGATACCTTCAAGTAAAGTCGCCTTCATAGTTGCAGGCAGTTTAAGAAACCGGTGTCGCCATCTAAACGATGTTTTTAAGTTAATATCACAATCGATTGCTGACGCTCTTAACACCTTGCCATTGATCATACATTGTAAGTAATCTAGCCACTTTTCTTTATGCTGCAACCGAGCCAAGGGCTTTTTAGTCAGGGCATTGAACGTTTTCGTACAATTTTTACAACGATACCTTTGCATGGATCCTACTTTACCGTGCCGATTGATCAAACCACTGTGACAATGAGGACACTCTGGTTCATCAATCATACGCTGCTCAAGTTCGGCAATTATTGGCTGAATTAAGTTATCACCTTTTAAAAACTTCTCTACATCCTTAGTTTGCTTATCTGTTAGGTGTTCTAACGCTACTAATAGTTTTTTAAATTGTGCTGGTATCAAAACAAAATACTCGGCTACTGATGTTATATACAGTATAGCAACAATTTAAGTGAACATAGCCTTGAGCTAATGTTTTCACCTGATGTTGAAGTAGATATTTTTAGGCATATTCCTTGTAATTTAAAAACGTATAAAAATAAACTTAAAGTTCCTTCTGCATTAGTTTATGGAGAAAAAACAGACGTATTGCCAGTAAAATATTTTAATCGATTTGCTAAAAAGAATGATATACCATTTACTATGATAGACAACGGTGGGCATATGTTTCCCCTTGAACAACCGGATAAAACCGCTGATATAATAACTGAGATAATAAAAGATTGGTAAGAAGATCGAATGAAGATGAGTTGCTATAAACGTCTGTTTTAGCTTCCATATTTTTCAATAAGTGAAAACTTTACTTTTGTCTTTTAACGTTAATAGCTCGGGTTATCCGATACAAACTGTAATAATACTTCTGCTAACTTTTCACCTTGATCTTCCTGTAAAAAGTGTCCTCCATTAACGATAGTTGTATGTTGCTGACCTTTTGTACCAGGAATGAGTTTTTGGAAAATTTTATCACCTCCTGATGTAATAGGATCTTTATCACTAAAAGCCGTTAAAAAGGGTTTTTGCCACTGACACAAGACTTGCCATGCTGCCATATTATTTTTTGATTCAGGATCTTCACTAGTCGTTGGTACTAATAGAGGAAATTGTCTAGCGCCCTCTTTGTATTTCTCTTCAGGATACGGTGCATTATACGCGGCAATAACCTCAGGGGATAAATCTGATGTAGCACCACCATTTATAATGGCACCTGCTGGAAATATCGGTACTTCTTGCGAAAAAGTTTGCCACTGTTTAAATGATTCCGATGGAGAATCTTCACCAGTAGGTAGTCCTGTATTAGCCGCTAAAATTCTAGAAAAACGGTCACTTTGCTCTGTAGCTAAACGTAAACCGATTAACCCACCCCAATCTTGACAAAATAGCGTGATATCGCTTAATTCAAGTTGGTTAAGTACAGAATGCATCCAATCGACATGTCGCTGATAAGTATAATCAGAACGTAACGAAGGTTTGTCCGAACGGCCAAAGCCTATTAAATCAGGCACTATCACTCTATAACCAGCATTAACCAAAATAGCGATTATTTTACGGTATAAATAACTCCATGATGGCTCTCCATGCATTAATAATAATGGACTGGCATCTTTAGGCCCTTCATCCAAATAATGCACACGTAGCTCTCCACCTTCATCGTCATCGACCATGAGGTAATTGGGTGTAAATGAATAGTCTGGGAGGTTTTCAAAACAACTGTCATCCGTTCGATAGTATTGCATTATTGAGTCCTTTAGCGTTGTTATTCATTCTAATATTTAGCTTATTTCCTTTATTGCTCGCCCGATACCATCAACTGTTAAAGGGAACATTCTGTCGCCAATTAACCGCTTAATAACATTAATTGAATGATGATATTCCCAATGTGTTTCTGGCTGTGGGTTTAGCCATGCGACCTTATTAAAATGTCCAAGCATTCGGTGCATATAATCGATACCTGGTTTTTCATTCCAGTGCTCAACACTGCCACCGGCTGCGGTTATTTCATAAGGTCCCATGGTGGCATCACCCACAAAAATAACTTTATAATCAGAGCCAAAGGTTCTAATTATTTCTTCTAAATCAACCGTGTTAGTGCGTCGACGACTATTGTCTTTCCATAGTTTTTCGTAGACACAGTTATGAAAATAGAAAAATTCTAGATGTTTAAATTCGGTATGTGCGGCAGAAAATAACTCTTCACAAGTGTGAATATATTCGTCCATAGAACCGCCAATATCAAAAAACATCAATACTTTTACCGCATTATGACGTTCAGGTTCCATATGCACATCAAGTAAACCACCGTTTTTAGCGGTAGAACTTATTGTCGTATTAATATCAAGCTTTTCACTCGCGCCGGTACGTGCAAACTTTCTGAGTTTTTTAAGGGCTAATTTTATATTTCGCGTACCTAGCTCTCTGTCTTGATCGAAATTTCTAAACTCTCGTTTATCCCATACTTTTACGGCACTATTATTACGGTTTTTGTCTTGCCCTACTCTGATACCTTCTGGGTTGTAGCCGTATGCACCAAATGGCGATGTGCCACCTGTGCCTACCCACTTGTTACCACCTGCATGACGCTTTTCTTGTTCTTCAAGGCGCTCTTTTAAGGTTTTCATCAGTTGGTCTAAACCACCTAACGCCTCTAGCTTGTCTTTTTCTTCTTGACTTAAATGTTTTTCAAATTCTTTTCTTAACCAATCTTCGGGTAATATTTGATCGAAGATGTCAATTGCTTGAATGCCTTCAAAATACTCAGCAAAAGCACTGTCGAATTTATCGTAATGAATTTCATCTTTTACCATTACGATTTTCGCTAGGTGATAAAACTCTTCTACATTCGCAAAAACAACGCCTTTTTTTAACAGCGCAATGAGATCTAATAACTCGCGTAAACTGCAAGGTACTTTGTGTTTTCTAAGGGTTACAAATAAATCTATAAACACATTTCTTACCTGTTTCTACGACTGATAAAGGCTAGTTTTTCGAGTAAAGAAACATCTTGTTCATTTTTTAACAGTGCACCAAACAAAGGTATAATGTCAGATTTTTTATTGATCAATACATCTTGAGAAACATCGTCTGCAACCAGTAATTTCAACCAATCAATTAACTCAGATGTTGATGGCTTTTTCTTAATACCTTGAAGATCTCTTAGATCAAAAAACACTTCTAATGTTTTCGCTAATAAGTCTTTTTTCACATCAGGATGATGAACATCAATGATTTGTTCCATTTCTACTTTTGTTGGAAACTTGATGTAATGAAAGAAACAACGTCTTAAAAAAGCGTCGGGAAGCTCTTTTTCATTGTTTGAAGTAATAATGATGATCGGTCTTTGTTTTGCTTTAATGACTTGTTGCGTTTCATAAACAAAGAACTCCATCTTATCGAGTTCTTGCAATAAATCGTTCGGAAACTCAATATCTGCTTTGTCTATTTCATCAATCAATAAAATTGGACGTTGTTCTTCTTCAAACGCCTGCCAAAGCTTTCCTTTAACAATATAATTTGAAATATCATGAACACGTTCATCACCTAATTGACTATCACGCAATCTCGACACGGCATCATATTCATATAAACCTTGTTGTGCTTTCGTTGTTGATTTAATGTGCCATTGATATAATTTACAGTTAAGTGACTTCGCTAACTCTTCAGCAAGTTGTGTTTTACCTGTTCCTGGTTCGCCTTTTATCAATAGTGGCTTTTCAAGGGTAATTGCCGCGTTAACCGCTAAGCGAAGTTCGTCTGATGCAATATAACTCTCTGTACTCTTAAACATGTTGTTACCTATAAAGATGATGTCATGACAGTTGACATCATTAAAATTAATGTATGATTTACGATTTCTTTGGACCGGGAAAAAAGATATTTGTTGTTTGTTGATAGTCTTTATATTCAGGTCGTTTTTGCACCGAATAATACTCAGAAGGAACAGCACCTGTATAATAAAATAACGTGGTGTACATCATTCTAGAAGCAAGTAATAACCCTACACCTAATAAAGCCCATATAATCAATGATTCTTGTTGGTACAAATATAGCCATGATGGAACAGCTGCAATGACTAAGCCATTCCATACCATCCATTCAGCAAAATAATTGGGATGACGACTGTATTTCCATAAACCGACATTGCACACCTTATTCTTCTCGCCAAGTTTTTTCATTTTACGCAGAAACGCTAGTTTTTGCATATCAGCGACACTTTCCATGACAAAAGCGCCTAACCAAATAATAATGCCAATAATTTCAAATATAGATATCGACGCATTAGGATTCATAGCAATAACAAAAGCAGGCATGGCTAAAAAAGACGCGTTAGCAAAACCTTGTAATATAGCTTCCACTTGCATTGCTAAAGCTGTATTGGTTTTACCACTTTTTTGCCAACGACGTTTCTGATATTCATAACGTGGAAATTCAGTTTTTAAATGCCCTATCCTCCACATTTTCAAAGCACCTAACCCCATTCGGCTACCTGCAAAAATGTACGCAATACTCACTAAAGCGACACGAATACTATCACCTTCACCATATATCCAAGTGAGTACTCCGATGAGTGTTAACCCCCAAGGCCAGCCAATATCTACATAAGACATTCGCCCTGTACGCCAAGCAGGTAAACAGACAACCAACGCAAATAATATCAATTGTAAAAGACCATTGGTCAAGCTAATTGTGGCTAGGCTATCGGTGAATAATAATAATATCCAACCAGCTATGAACAAAAACAATGGTGAAAAATACTTCATATTTTTACCCTAATATGATGACTTTAGTTTGTGAAAGTAAATGACTATGCAAGGTTAATCGCTACGGGTGTTCCATTAAACGCAGCATTACCTGTTAATGTATCGACTCGATTCGCATCAGTTAAATCATTAATACTTACACCCGGTTGTTGAGCGGCAACTGACATCTTAGTGCCCTTTTGATTATGCCCCCAACCTTGAGGCATGCTCACAACACCTTTTTGAATATCGTCAGTAATGACCACTTCGATCTCAACTTCACCCACCATAGAACTGAGTTTGACAAGCTGACCTTTCGTGATACCCAAAGTTTGTGCATCTTCAGGATGAACTTCTAATGTGCAAGGATTTTTACCTTTCACTAAGCGTTCTGAATTCTGTGTCCATGTATTATGACTTTTCACCAGTCGACGACCGATAAGATCAAATGGATAGTTTTCATGACGAGCTGGATGAGTTATTACCGCGTTTAGACGCGGTAAATCGTCAGCATAAAGTTGAGGAAACAAATCGACTCTACCTGTTGCAGTTTTTATTCGCTCTTCAATACACGGCATTAATGGACCAATATCGATACCATGTGGATTATCAATAAGTTTTTGTAAACTCATGCCTTCTTTGCCGTATGGACCACTTTTTAATTCCATATCAAGTATCATTTCTGGTGTATACGGATTAATAGGACTATCAGTGATTCTGGCTGATAGTTCATTTAATATCTGATAATCGCTACGCTGCTCGTCTTCTTTTTCAAACAAGGGTGCTGAATATTTAACGGTATTTCTTACCGAAAAACTATTAAAGAAAATATCAAAATGAGAGTTTTCAACGCCGGTTGTGCCCGGCAAAATAATATTCGCATACTTGGTGGTTTCATTTAAATAAATATCTACCGAAACCATATAATCTAATCCTTTAAACGCCTCAGCAAGTTTATGACCACTGGGTGATGAAAGCACAGGATTACCGGCAACAGTGATTAAACTTCTGATTTGACCTTCACCCGGCGTTTGAATTTCTTCTGCTAACGTTGCTACAGGGAATTCACCATTGAAAAATGGCAATTTTCGCACGCGTGTTTCATGCTGGCCAAATGAAGTTTTATGACCCCGTTTATGATTTCTTAATAAATCAAAAGCGGGCTGTGGAAACATAGCGCCACCTTCACGGTCAAAATTACCCGTTATAATGTTTAGCACATTCGTTAGCCACAGACATAAACCACCAAAGGTTTGGGTTGACGCCCCCATTCGGCTATAACATACAGCTGAATCAGCAGCAACCATATCAGCCGCTAGCGTTCTAATATCATTCGCCGCTATACCCACATGATCAGCAACTGATTCAGGAGAATAATCTTTCGCAATATTCTCTATACCATCAAGACCATCAACCATATTTTCAAGATGGCGTAAGTTAACGCTGTTGGTTGCAAAAACACAGTGGATCATAGCGAACAACAACAATGCATCTTTTTCAGGGCGAATAAATAAATGTTGATCCGCTATTTTTGCCGTTCGAGTACGGCGTGGATCAACGACAACTATTTTACCGCCACGTTTTTGAATTGCTTTCATTCGACCAATAACGTTTGGTGCTGTCATCATACTTCCGTTTGATACAACAGGATTACCTCCGATAATCAGCATAAAATCAGTACGATCAATATCAGGAACTGGAATTAACATGCCTGCACCAAACATAAAGTTTGAAGCAACATGATGCGGCATTTGATCAGCCGAAGCAGAACTAAAACGATTTATTGTTCCTAAGGATTTCATGAAAGGCTTCAAAAACATGGCATTGCCTAAGTTGTGTGCATTAGGGTTACCTAAATAAACCGCTAATGCATTTCTGCCAAATTCATTTTGTGTGCCTTTAAGCTTTTCAACAATTTCAGTGAATGCGTCATCCCATGAAATATCTTCCCAGCCTGTGGCTGTTCGTCTAATAGGCGTTTTCAAACGATCTTTATCAGTATAAAAATCTTGGAGCGCGGTTGCTTTAGGACAGTTATACCCTTTGCTAAAGGGATCGTTTTGATCCCCTTTGATTGACTGTATTTCTTTGTCTTGATATTTAATTTCCAAGCCGCACATGGCTTCACAAATATTACAGTTTCTATAATGTGTTTGAATTTCGCTCATGTTTATTCCCTAGCTTATTTAATGAAAACTATTTTATTATTTTAAAACTTATCTTCTAACCATTTTTTAGTGAGTCCGATATTGACCATGCTTTTTAGTTTGAAAAGGGCCATCCAGTCACCATCTTGAGGTTCTGCTTCTCCACAACGAGGATCTGAACGCTGAAGTGCTCCAGTCATGTTGTGATCGATAGGAATAGGATCACAGCCATGTCCTGATTCACAGATAAAGTCCCACTTTTCTCGGGCAGGTGCATGACAAGTAAAGCAATTGCCATCGAAACGATTGACTACATCAACAAAACCTCGCTTGCCAATTTTTGAACCTTCCTCATTGACTTCAAGTTCAAAAAACTCCCAATCTCCTGTCGCAGGAAAAGTACCAGACTCTCGCTTTACCATAACTTCGGTCGGCACAAGTTGTACAACAGAGCCTGCAGGATATACAGCGCCTTCAGGTGCATTGGCTACCGCTAAAGTACCTTCTATATTACCTAGAAGATTATCCACATAAAAGTGGCGAACGGGTGTCATGTCTCTAATACAGCTGAAGCTTTCTTCATCGATATTGACAACGGTTGTTGTTACTGCAGATTTAGTATCAGCAGTTTCTTGATCACCTATCTGTGTTGTTTCTGCATTCACCGATAAAGAGGTGAAACCAATAAACAATACTGTGGAAATAATTTTAGTTACGGTTTTTTGATACATATTCATCTCAATTTTTTTTTAGTTTAATTAAATTTACAATATAAATTAATGCACTAGCTTCTTAGATATTAAAGCTTAACAATCAACTTACCTTTGTTTTGTCCGGTAAAAAACAGATTCAAACCTGTCATCGCTGATTCAAGTCCATCTAGCACATGAGCACGATGCTTAATCTTTCCTTGCATAACATAAGGGGTTAATTTTGCTAAAAGCGCAGGCACTTCGCCAAAATGATCTGGCATAGTAAAACCCTGTATTGTTAAACGTTTTTTAATAATGGGGATCCAATTAGGCGCAAGATCAGGTGTTTCTTTAGGATAATCGGCAATCATGCCACATACGGCAATACGCCCATGAGCATTCATTCGGTCAAATACATGATGCTGAATTGGCCCACCCGTATTTTCAAAATAAACGTCTATACCGTTAGGTGTTAATTCGGCTAATTTAGTGGCTAAATCATCTGTTTTATAATTAACGGCGCCATCAAAGCCAAGTTCATTAACAATCCAATCTGCTTTTTCATCACTGCCGACAATACCAATAACCGTTAATCCATCAGCTTTTGCCAGTTGACCTACAATAGAACCAACAGAACCAGCGGCCCCAGATACAACAATAGTTTCGCCTTCTTTAGGTTTGCCGATACTGTATAAACCTTGTGTAGCCGTTAACCCCGGTAAAGCGAACACCGATAAAATAGCTTCAGCAGGTAAAGGTGCAGTCACTTTGTTTAAACCTATACCATCACTTAAAAAGTATTCTTGCCAGCCCATGATGCCCATTAAACGATCACCTATTTTGAAGTCATCATGGTTACTTTCAACAATTTCACCGATGCCTGAGCTTCTCATAACATCTCCGAGGGCAACGGGAGGAATATAACTTTCTGTATCAGGGCTCATCCAACCAAACATCGCAGGATCTAATGACATATGCGATTGTTTAACGAGAAATCTCCCCGCAGTCACTTCTGGCATGTTTTTTTGAACAACTTCAAATAAATCAGGTCCTACTGGGCCTGCTGAAGGACGAGCGATTAAATTTATTGCGGTATAGGTTGTCATAATTTTATCTCTGCTTATTATCTTTAATTAGGCTGTATTGTGATTATTTCGGTGTTACTCAAATAAAGGCCTAAGCCAACAATTGATTAATATTTTTTATACGATTTGTATCTTGATTTTCATATAAATTCTTAAATGATTTGGCTAGTTTTTCGCTCTCATCCATGACAACTTTCCAATACGACATACGCTGTTCTCTGTCCATAGAAACAAAGTCATTTCTGTCTGGAACTTTACAATGAGGCAATGAATCAATGAACTTTTCTGAAGGACAGAGCAAAACAGTATTGTCGTAATGTTGTGGTCTCACTTTTCGAGTCAAACTTTTATCAAACCACCCTGCTTTCAATGTGGAACTAAAATGAGGGTAAAGCGTAAGACCTGCATTTTTAATTTCGAAATCGAAATGGTAATCAACAATCCCTCCATCTCTATACATACCTTTGGGGCTGTCTTCGATATTACTTATCCCCTCCATTACCATTGGAATTGATCCTGAGGCTAGTAACGCATTTCGAATATTAGCTTTTGAAAAAGGGATATGTGTCGTAGATATATTGTCAGGATCACTAAGGATTAAATCACTATTGCTTGACTGAAAAACAAACCGTTCATATTGACTGTTTAATCTTGGACGATTAATACGATTATTTAGATAACTTTTTGCTAACCCCATACCTTGAATGAATTTATTTTCAGAACTTACAAAACCATTACATTTAGCGACAATGATATGGGCTTTAAAATAAGGATTATCTACTATTTCTTGCTCGCCAAACTCTCCGAAGATAGCGTCCATCATTTCTAACGCTTTCCTGCTCACTTCTTCAGGTTTTGCTTTATTTGTGTATGTTGTTTCATGGTAGTTTTTAGCAAGGCGCTCTATAGCTTTTACAGGATCTTTTTGTGCAAAACATGCACTTCTAAAGGCGCCAACACTTGAGCCAATCAAGTTTAATGGTTGTTGTTTATCTTTAAAAAACTCACCAAATATATATTTATCTAACCCGTAAAGCGCAAACCATTTAGGCCCACCACTCGCACCTAAAAAGGAAGTAAATAAGTCAGGTGAGAATCCTTTTTCTTTAATCGTCTTTAAGGCAGAGTCGCCTGCATAAATTTCTAACATATTATCGAGTATTCACTTTGTATGAGAACAATATAATTATCATTATATTGGATAAATCTATCGTAGACCTAACGAATAAATTAAACAAATGAATACTACTTATGGTTTATTATTCTTTATAGGAATACTACTAATGATAAAACTGTCAGTGAATATCTGATTTTATGCTTTTATTGAAGCACTTAAGAAAATTAAAGCATGTGGGGCAAGAAAGTGAGGAATAATTCAGATGATAAAACTAACGGTTGTCATCTCTAAGTATATGAAACGAAAAAAGGGAACATAACTAAATTAGTAGCTATGCTCCCCAAAGAGAGATTTATGCGTTTTTATTTGGATTGATCAGATATTTCTCACCCGTCTTTTTTGCATTGTATTGCAAAACGATTTCTGGAGACATTGCTTGTTCAAAGCTTAATTCTTCTGTGAATGAACACGCAAACGTAGTTGTGATCTCATCGGCAACACGTTTTTGTAATTGACCTACTTGTTCAGGCTTCAATTTACTCAAAAACCTCATCAATAACCAACCCCCTATGCCCCATGTCATACCATAGGCACGATTCAAAGTGCTTGGATTGAAATCTAATCCACCGTAGATATATACTTGTTTATTTGCTTCTGAACCATAAGTATTAAAACCAACAGCATCTTTACTGCCTGATTGTTCCATAGCGGTAAGTATGTCACTAACGATTTCACCACCACCAATGGCATCAAATGCTAAGGTAGCACCGGTTTCATCAATAGCTTTATAAAGATCAGCTTTGAACGTTTCACTAGAAGAGTTACAAATATACTTGGCACCAATTTTATGAAGAATGTCGGCTTGTTGTTGACTTCTCACAATATTGACCAAAGGAACCCCTTCTGCAATACAAATTTTATTAAGCATTTGTCCTAAACTTGACGCAGCAGCAGTGTGTACAAGGGCTGTATGTCCTTCCATGCGCATAGTTTCAACCATACCCAACGCAGTTAATGGATTAACAAATGATGTAGCTGCATTAACCGGTGTTGTGCCATCATTGTGAACTAAACAAGCTTGAGCTAGAACACAACAATGTTGCGCGTAAACACCGCCTGTTAATATGGCAACTGTCTTACCCATTAACGCTTGTGCTGCTTTACTATCACCTGCGGCTATAACTACGCCAGCCCCTTCATTACCAATAGGTAATACTTGACCTAAACGGGATTTAATACGAGGGAGGATGCTTTTGTGAACAGGTGCACTGTACGTAGATTTATCTTCACTTAGGGTTGCCGCTGATAAATTAGCTGGGCCAAACATAGGCCACATATCAGATGGATTAATTGGAGCAGCTTCAATTCTAACGATCACTTCGTGTGATTTAGGTTGAGGTACTTCAACATCTTTCAATGATATTTCAAGTTTTCCATCTGTAGAAATATGAGTAAATAATTGTTTTGAGGTTGTCATTGTAGAATATTCTCCATCTGTTTTTTATTTATGCGTTGATATCTAATATCCGTATTTATATTAATTCTCTGCCGTTTTACGCTGATCAAAACTAAATTTCCCAGTACCTAAGCCAGCTATCATTAATAACCCCGCCATAATGCCCATATTTTTGAAAAAGTTTTGTAATTCGTGACTACGTGCAATACCTTCTTCCATTACCCAGAAGTTATGCATAAAAAGACTAATAACCAAGGTTAAACCTGCGAGTATGAATGCCGATTGTTTCCCTTTAAAACCTACTATAATTGCAGCTCCCGCCACCAATTGAATTATAATAGTTACCACTAATAATACTGTCACCATAGGGACATTGTGCTGTTCCATATAAGCACTCGTACCAGAGAAATTATTAAGTTTACTTACCGCTGGCATAATGAAATATCCCCCCATAAGAAAACGTCCCAATAATAGACAACTACTTTCAATCATATTCAATTTATAAACCCTTGATTTGCTTTTTTAATAGGAAGAAAATTTAGATAAATGAATTACTTCAATAGACACACTAAAGTAATTCATTAATATTTCTAATAGCTATAATAGCCAGTAATATTTAACGTAGTTCTTTACGTAATATTTTCCCAACATTTGATTTAGGTAAGTCGTCCATAAATACTATTTCTTTTGGACACTTGTATTTTGTTAAATGAATGTGGCAATGATCTTTAACTGCTTGTTCATTTAGTTTTTCACTTTTGCTGACTAAGAATACTTTAACTTTTTCACCCGTAACTTCACAAGGTGCAGCAACGGCAGCCGCTTCTAAAATATCATCATGCATCACCAAAACTTCTTCGATTTCATTTGGATAAACATTAAAACCTGAAACGATGATCATATCTTTTTTACGATCAACGATATGGAAGAAACCATTTTCATCAACAGTTACGATATCGCCTGTAGCTAACCAACCATCTTGTAATACTTCATCCGTTGCATCTTGTCGATTGAAATAACCTTTCATGACTTGAGGGCCTTTTACCCACATTTCTCCTGGTTCGCCAAAAGGAACTTCTTCACCAGCATCATCAAGTAATCTAACTTCTGTTGATGCCGCAGGAAGTCCAATAGAGCCATTGTAAGCAGACTGATTATAAGGGCTCAAAGTAACTGTCGGTGAACACTCTGTTAGGCCATAACCTTCTAATAAATGACTTCCTGTTACTTTTACCCAATGTTCTGCAACAGGACGTTGCGTCGCCATGCCGCCTGCAAAAGACATTTTTAATTTACTGAAGTCTAAATCTGCAAAACCAGCTGTATGAAGAAGTGAATTAAATAAGGTATTAACACCCGTGATGGCACTGAATTGATATTTGCTCAATTCTTTAACAAAACCAACCATATCACGAGGGTTTGTGATCAATAAGTTGGTACCACCGTGCGGTATAAAGCTTAAGCAATTCGCGCTCAACGCAAAGATATGATAAAGCGGTAAAGCAGTTACTAAAAACTCAGTACCCTTTTCATAAACCGTTGCCGTCATCGCCTTTGCTTGCTCAACATTGGCGATCATATTTCGGTGAGTTAACATTACCCCCTTTGATGGGCCAGTAGTTCCACCTGTATATTGTAGAAAGGCTAGATCACTATTATGAATATCTACAGGTAAGAATGTTAGGTTCTTACCTTTTTTCATTGCATCATTAAACTTAACAGCACCAGGCAAATTAAAAGCAGGAACCAGTTTTTTAATGTGTCTTAATGCAAAGTTAACTATGGCACCTTTAACAGGTTTAAGTCTGTCACCAACACCAGTAGTGATAACATGCTGTACAGCAGTATTTTTAATCACCTTATCTAATACATGAGCATAGTTTTCGATGATTAAAATAGCTTTTGTTTGAGAATCATTCAGTTGATGCTCTAATTCACGGGTAGTATAAAGTGGGTTAACATTAACCACCGTTAATCCGGCCATTAATGCACCAAATACAGCGATAGGATACTGTAAGGTATTAGGTAACATAATGGCGAACTTATCACCTTTTTTAAGCCCTAAATCTTGTTGTAAATACGCAGCAAACGATTCTGCTTGTTCAGCGAGTTCACCGTAGGTAATACTCGCATCCATATTAATAAATGCGGTGTTTTTTTCAAATTCCTTAGTATAAATATGGAACATCTCTATGATAGATGAATAATAATCTGCATCTATTTCATATGGCACACCAGGCGGATAACTTTTCTCAAGCCAAATTTTTTCCATTATTCCAATCTCCCCAAACACTTATTAGATAAGTGGCATTATTATTATCGTTATGCCACGGTATACACTTAACGTTTAACTAAAAATTAATCGACGATTATAGCACTTCAAATAAACCAGCAGCGCCTTGACCACCACCGATACACATACTAATAACGACATATTTAACGCCCCTGCGCTTACCTTCGATTAATGCGTGCATGACCATACGCGCACCACTCATGCCATATGGATGTCCTATTGAAATTGCTCCACCATTAACGTTTAAGCGATCTTCTGGTATGTTTAACTTATCAGCACAGTATAAAACCTGTACAGCAAAAGCTTCATTAATTTCCCACAAGCCAATATCGTCCATGGTTAAGTTATTTCGCGCTAATAGTTTTGGAATAGCAAAGATAGGACCGATACCCATTTCATCAGGCTCACAACCAGCGACAACCATACCGCGATATGCACCTAATGGTGTTAACCCACGTTGCTCTGCCAATTCACGTTCCATAACAACAACAGCTGCTGCACCATCAGATAATTGCGAGGCATTGCCGCCTGTAATTGAGCCATTATCCTTAACCGCTTTTAAACCCGAGAGTCCTTCCAAGTTTGTGGAAGGACGATTTCCTTCATCTTTTGTCAAGGTAACTTCTTCTTTACTAATATCTTTTGTTACTTTGTCCATTACTAGTTTTGTACAGGTAACTGGCACAATTTCATCATCAAACTTTCCAGCTGCTTGGGCCGCAGCTGTACGTTGTTGAGATTTTAATGCGTAAGCATCTTGCTCTTCACGTGGAATTTCATAACGATTAGCAACGACTTCAGCAGTATCAAGCATTGGCATATAAGTCGCTGGCCTGTAAGCTTTTACACTTGGGTCAACGGCTCTACTCATATTCAATTTTTCATTTTGTACCAAACTGATAGAATCACAACCGCCAGCAACGACCACTTGAGCTCCATCACAAACAATATGATTAGCTGCGCTAGCAATCGCCATTAAGCCAGATGAACACTGACGATCAATCGTCATGCCAGGAACGCTTACAGGAAGCTCCGCTGCCATGGCAACTTGACGCCCAAAGTTCATCCCTTGATTACCTTGAGTTAACGCGGCACCAAAAATACAATCTTCAATTTCATTAGGATCAATGCCTGCTCTTTTTATTGCCTCTTTAACGGCTACAGCTGACAAAGTAGGTGCTGATAAATCATTAAATGCACCACGGTATGCTTTACCAATTGGGGTACGTGCGGCAGATACTATTACGGCTTCTCTCATTGGGTGTTCCTATTATTATAATTATTTAGTTCGTTAAAATTTTTTGGTGTTACACGTTAATATGGGTGAATGACAACTTCCTACTTTTGCGCTTTCATAAAGGCCATAGCTTTCATGACAAATTTCTCACCTTGTTTAGCGCCTGACGCTAAAGCAGCTTGTGAGTCTTGATTGGTAAGTTCACTCCAATTTTCTCTAACTTTTTCTGGGCTTTGAGCATTTTGTGGAATAAAACATCCTTCAGTTTCAAACATGCTTGCACTTGAATAACCGCCAGCACCCGCACATAAAATAAAACGATTAGGAGCTTCATCATCACATAGCGTTAACATGCCTGCGGTTACAGCTTCTGGGGCGAATGCTCTAACAATTTCTTCTGGCATTAAATCTTCTGTCATACGTGTACCTGCTGTCGGTGCTAAAGCATTCACACGGATATCATTTTTAGCGCCTTCAATAACTAACGTATTCATCAAACCTAAAACAGCCATCTTAGCTGCTCCATAATTTGATTGACCAAAGTTACCGTACATCCCACTTGATGAGGTTGTCATCACAATACGACCATAATTTTGCTCACGCATAATATCCCAAACGGCTTTAGTACAATTTACTGAACCCATGACATGAACATCCATCACAAGTTTGAAATCATCTAACGTCATTTTTGTAAAAGATTTATCACGTAAGATACCGGCGTTATTAATAAGGATGTCGACACGGCCCCATTTCTCCATGGTTTGTTTAACCATGTCTTGCACTTCGTCAAATTTTGCTACATTGGCACCGTGACTTATTGCTTCACCACCATTTTCTTCAATTAGACGAACAACATCTTGAGATGCCTGAGAAGATGCACCGCTACCATCTCGAGCACCGCCTAAATCATTAACAACTACTTTAGCGCCACGCGCTGCTAAAGCTAAGGCATGAGAGCGACCTAAACCATTACCTGCGCCTGTTACTATAGCGACCTTTCCTTCAAAACTAATTGTCATGATATTTCCTTAAAATTCTTTTAATTTGTATATTAATAAATTTATTTACTTAACCATTTGTACTGAAACCCACTCGGCCACTAAAGCGGGCGTGTCACACCCTTCAATTTCTACAGTTACTTCTGTGCATAATCGAAATTGACCTGGCTTTTTTTCTTCAATAGAAAGTGTTTTAGCATGCGCACGTATACGGCTATTAACCTTAACAGGCTGTAGGAATCTGACTTTATCAAAACCTGCATTTAAGCCCATGTAAAAGCCATCGATAATGACACTAAAATTTTCAGCAAAGTGTGACAACATAGATAAAGATAAAAAACCATGGGCGATAGTAGAACCAAAAGGCGTTTGTTTGGCTTTTTCTTCGTCAACATGTATGAACTGATGATCGAACGTACAGTCGGCAAATTGATTAATTTGATTTTGTGTTACTTGATGCCAAGGTGTTGGTTCTGCTTTAAAACCAACATAATTTTCAATTGCATCTCTTTTTATTGTTGTTGTCATATTCTGCTTCCATACTGTTGTTATTATTTTTGTGATTGATTAAATAGATTAAAACCATTCAACCTGCATATCGTAGGTACTGCTGTCTGTATTCAATAATAATTTTGACCATATTGAGATTTCTGGTAATTCAAAACGATAGAAATACTGCAAGGCCTGAAGCTTACCTTTGTAAAAGTTCACGTCTTCTTGATGCGGTTGTTTATCTAAAGCTTTTGTAGCAACAACACCTTGTTTTAACCATAACCAAGCAATAATAACGTGACCAAATAACTCTAAGTATTTGACAGAATTAGCCAATGCTAAATCAATATTTTTGGTAGACATATCTTTTAAAACTGCTTGTGTGGTTTTCTCTAAGATATTTACAGCATCAGTTAATTGCAGGGTAAACTCGCTTAAACTTTCGTGTTGCTTTGCTTGTTCAATCGTCTTATATATTTCGGCCACGGTTGCAGTATATCCCTGCATTTTATTCATCGGTACTTTACGCGTCATCAAGTCTAATGATTGGATGCCCGTAGTTCCTTCATGTATAGGGTTTAAGCGATTATCACGATAAAACATCTCAACCGGATGCTCATTAATATAACCATGGCCACCAAGCACCTGAATCGCAAGGGAATTTGCTTTAGGGCCATATTCAGAAGGCCAAGTTTTGATAATAGGCGTTAAAAAATCTAATAATATGTGAGCATGTTGACGTAGTTCTTGTGTTTCAGCCGTTTGTGAATCATCACTTAATTGAGTGCCATAAAAGACTAATGCTAGCGCTCCTTCTGCATAGGCCTTTTGAGCGAGTAGCATACGTTTAACATCAGCATGCTCTATAATATTCACCATAGGTGACATAGGATCTTTACATGATGGCAAACGACCTTGAGGACGATTTTTGGCATAATCAACAGAATATTGATATCCGGCAACAGCTAATACGGCACCACTTGTGCCAACCATAATGCGTGCTTCATTCATCATGTGGAACATATACTTCAGACCGCAGTTTTCTTCACCAACTAAGTACCCTACTGATCCATCTTTTTCACCAAAACTAAGAGCAGTTGACGTTTGAGCACGACCACCCATTTTATGAAATAATCCTGATAACGCGACTTCATTTTCTTCACCAAGAGAACCATCATCATTAACTAAAAATTTAGGAACAACAAAAAGAGAAATGCCTTTAACACCCTTTGGTGCGCCTTGTAATCGAGCTAAAACCAAGTGAACAATGTTTTCGCTTAAATTATGATCTCCTCCAGATATATATATTTTATTACCACTGATGCGATAATTTCCATCATCCGTCTTAACTGCTTTCGTAATTAAATCACCTAGGCCAGATCCACTGCCAGGTTCTGTCATGGCCATAGTGCCCATGAAACGACCTTCTCGCATAGGTTTAACCCATTTTTCAATGAGTGCTTCACTTGCGTGAGCTTCAAGTAAGTTTGCATTGGCTGTGGTTAACATGTTGTAACCTATACCTACACCACCCGCTACCGAAAGGTATGTACCAGCTGCACTGGCTATAATTGGCGGAAGCTGCATACCACCTAAGTCATAATCAGCAGTAGCAGAACCTATACCTGATTCATTAACCGCGTCAATTGCTGGTTTTAGCTCTGGGATCAAATGTACTTTTTTACCATCAAATGTTGGTTGATGAGTATCGAGCTTTTGACGAATAGGAAGAAAATGCTTTGTCGCAATAGCTTTAGCCGTATTAATGACTTCACTAAAAGTGTGACGGTCATGATCCTGATAACGTTCTCTTTTAAGTAATGATTCACTATCAAAAAGCTCAAAAAGCATAAATGTTAAATCACGTTCATTCATTAAAGTTGCAGGCATAAGATTCTCTTTTTATTCGTTTTGTTTATTCATTTTTTTAGCCTACCTGATATGGTCAAGTTAGGCTTAATGGTATTATTACTGCGCCGATACTCCGCCATCTATAGCGATACATTGCCCTGACATATAAGTATTTTCCGGTGACAACATCATTAGCATCATCGCGACTATTTCTTTTGGCTCACCTAAACGTTTCATGGGTGCACCTCTACTCATTTTTTCTCGCATACCTTCATCAGCCATATCCGTCACCATGTTTGTTAAGGTAAAAAATGGGCAAATAGCATTGATGCGAATATTGTGACGGCCATATTCGACAGCACCAGTTTTGGTTAAACCTATAACGGCATGTTTAGCCATTGAATAAGCAGCCACCCTTGCAGCCCCGTTAAGACCTGCCATAGAACTAACGTTTAATATTGCGCCGCCCTCTTGCTTTAACATCTGTTCAATTTGGTGACTCATACCAAATTGAACACCTTTAACATTAATTGCAAATTGGCTGTCCATGAGCGCTTCATCAATTTCATGAAACGCTGTAAAACCATGTGCTACACCAGCATTATTTACGCCAATATCAACACGACCAAAGTTTTCAATTGCGGCATCTACCATAGCTTTACAATCTGTATTTTTAGAAACGTCACATTTCAATGCAATGATCTCTACGCCAGTAGCAGCAATATCATCAGCGACTTTATGAACACCTGCTTCATTAATATCACTGATCACTAATTTTGCGCCACGCTTAGCTAACTCTTCTGCTAATAACTTACCAAAACCTTGCGCTGCGCCAGTAATTACCGCAACTTTTCCTGTAAAATCTAATAGTGGATCCATGGTTATTTCCTTATCTTATTCAATCAGAGTAATGAGTTATTTGATTTTCTAATGGTCTTTATTAACTTTGTTTTTTAATAATGCTCATTGCCATTTGGGCTAATGGTTCAACAAAAGCTCCCACTTTATTAGCGTTTGCATTAGAAGCATTTCCTTGTGAAGATCGTTTCGCAACACCTTGTACAATTGCGGCTAATCTAAAAAAGCTAAAAGCGAGATAAAAAGTCCAATTTTCAATTTTTTCAATACCCATGCGCTGACAATAGCTCGCGACATATTCGGCTTCTGTTGGAATACCTAAAGATTGTCGGTCTACACCTTGTAAACCATCGATACTCCCCATACCTTGAGGCATACGTAGTTGCATACACTGATAAGCTAAGTCGGCAAAAGGATGTCCTAAAGTAGATAATTCCCAATCAAGAATGGCAATAATTTTTGGTGAGTCCTTGGCAAACATCATGTTGTCTAATCGAAAATCTCCGTGTACCAAACAAACACGACCATCATCAGCTGGGAGATGAGTTTCTAGCCAGTGATTAAGTTCATCCATTGCATTAATTTTTTGCAATTCAGTTAATCGATATTGTTTAGTCCAACGACCCAATTGGCGTTCAAAATAGTTACCCGGCTTACCGTAGTCACTTAACCCGCATGTGTTAATATCAACACTATGCAAAGCAACCAATGCTTCATTCATAGCGTTATACATTTCGCATCTGCGCTCATTAGTTTCTATTTCAGCTAATGAAGCGCTCCAAAAAACATTACCGTCACAAAATTCCATCAAATAAAACATTGCACCTGTTATAGCGACATCGGTACACAGATGAAAAACTTTGGATACGGGAACATTCGAATTTTTAAGGGCATCAAGTACCTGATATTCACGGTCAACAGCGTGAGCAGATTTAAGTAATTTACCCGCAGGTTGGCTTCGTAAAACATATAACCCAGATTGGGCAGTTACTTTGAAAGTAGGGTTTGATTGCCCTCCAGGAAACTTATCCAATGTTATAGGGCCGATAAAACCCGTAACATGTGTTTCTAAATAACGAGTTAACGTTGGGATATCAATAGATAAAACTTGCGTCATTTGGCAAAACTCTCAATATAAACAGTGATATTTTATAAAACATATAAAGTACGATCTTATGGCCAAAATCAATCCGGCCAAGAAGAAATTTACTCTGCGATTCGTTTAACTAAATCGCGACCTAATTGCATCATATGCACTTGATCAGGACCATCAGCTAATCGCAAAGTACGTTGACCTGCCCAAGCATGTGCTAAGAAAGTATCTTGACTAACACCAGCAGCGCCAAAACATTGAATAGCCCGGTCAATAACGTCAAGAGACATATTAGGAGCAACTATTTTTATCATTGCAATAATGTCTTTAGCGGCCTTGTTTCCTTCAGTATCCATCTTATGAGCTGCTTTTAATGTCATCAGGCGTGCTTGTTCGATTTGGCATGCTGATATAGCAATGTCTTCTCGTATTGATTGCTGCTTAATCATCGGGCGACCAAAAACAATTCGTTCATTAACACGTTTGCACATTAGGTCGAGGGCGCGTTGAGCAATACCAATCGAACGCATACAATGGTGAATTCGACCAGGACCTAAACGCCCTTGTGCAATTTCAAATCCTTTGCCTTCACCAACAATAATATTTTCAACAGGAACGCGTACATTTTCGAAAGTTATTTCAGCATGTCCTTCAGGAGAATCGTTATAGCCAAAAACAGTCATAGGGCGAACAATAGTTACGCCAGGCGTTTTCATGGGTACAAGAACTTGAGATTGTTGGATGTAACGATTCTCATTAGTTGGGTCTGTTTTACCCATGACAATCATAATTTCACATTGTTTACGGCAGGCACCACTGATGTAAAATTTTCGGCCATTAATCACATATTCATCACCATCACGTTCAATGCGTAATTCAATGTTAGTTGCATCACTTGAAGCAACTTCTGGTTCTGTCATAGCAAAAGCTGAACGAATTTTACCTTCCAGCAATGGCTCTAGCCATTTCTGCTTTTGGGCCTCGTTACCATATTTAGCCAATACTTCCATATTGCCTGTATCAGGGGCTGCACAGTTAAACACTTCTGATGCCCACATGACCTTGCCCATAATTTCAGATAAAGGTGCATATTCTAAACTTGTTAAACCTGCACTGTATTTACCATAACTAACAGGCAAAAATAAATTCCATAAACCTTCAGCTTTGGCTTTAGCTTTAAGCTCTTCCATTAAAGGTGGTGTTGACCATTGATCTAGAGCTA